>CAYQSS010000001.1:0-53504 GCA_964420305.1 uncultured Candidatus Saccharibacteria bacterium
AGCGAACATCGAACTTCTACATATTAATGACTCCAAAACAAAGCCAGATTCTCAGCATGATCGACATGCAAATATCGGTGAAGGGTTTATTGGAATTAATGGATTTAAAAACTTGCTTCTTTTTGAAGAATTTAGAAAAATGCCGTGGATTTTAGAGGTTCCAGGATTTGACAACAACGGACCAGATAAAAAAAATATCGATATTTTAAAAAAAATGAGGGAATAATCTGTTTGCTTTTTCAATTCTTTCAATATAGAATAGAGTATTACTAATAAGCTAATAAAAATATGAAAAAAGTAGTAGTAGGAGGAACGTTTGATTCATTGCACAAAGGACATCGCTATCTTTTGGAAAAAGCTAGTTCTTTGGGAGAAGTAAAAATTGGCCTTACTTCGGATGAAATGGCTCTTGAAACAAAAGGTGAGAAAGTTGAAGAATTTGAGGAAAGATATAATCATCTACATGATTTTTTGCCAACTGCAAGAATTGAAAAAATAGATAATTCTTTTGGCTTTGCTCTAGAAGAAGACTTTGATTATATTGTTGTCTCATCTGAAACACGAACTAGGGCAGAAAAAATAAATGAGGAAAGAGAGCTTTCCGGGAAAACTGCAATTGAAATTGTAGAAGTTGATTTTGTACTAGCAGAAGATGGAGAACCAATTTCTTCAACAAGAATTAGAGCGGGAGAGATTGATCGTGAAGGAAATTTAATCGAAAAATAACTTTTGTCCATGAGACAGATAATGGATTTTTATAACATTGTTAAGCTTGTCAACAAAGCTATTTTGGAAAGACAAGATCTTGAAATTTTCTATCTAAGAACCGAAAACAGTAAAGAGGGATGGCGAAGAGTTACTCCCTATAGCGTAACAACAGACATTCCTCCAGAAGGAGAGGTTCTTGTTGTTGGTAAAGATAGAATTAGCCCAGGACACATATTAAATGCTTACGATAACAAAGAACTCAAATCATTTATTTTGGGAAAAGTACAGCAAGTTCGTCTATTGGAAAAATGAACGAAGAATACAAATTAATTGTTGAAAACGCTAAGGACGGAATCGTTATTACTCAAAACGACGTTGTTTTGTATGCTAATCAGTATACACTTGAGATTATAGGGTGTAGTAAAGAAGAATTTGTTGGGAAAAAACTATCAGATTTTGTCGAAAAACAAAAAGAATTAGAACGGAAAAATGAAGATATTTCTATTTACGAGATTGGGTTTAAAAAGAAAGATGGGAAGTATTTTGTTGGCGAGGTTCGTAAACAAAAAATAAAATATCTTGAAAAGGACGCAGATCTTCTTTTTATTAGAGACATCACAACAAGAAAAAAGACAGAAGAAGTCTTTTTCCTACAGGAAGAAAGATTTCATGGGGTTGCGGAGAATACTCCCGATATTATTGCGCGCTTTGATAAAGAATATCGCTATGTTTATATCAATAAGGCAGGAGAAGAAGCGTTCGGAGTTTCAAAAAAAGATATATTTTGGAAAACTGATGAAGATTTGGGAATCTTTAATGATCGTACAAGAGCTTTCAGAGAGTCTATTGATTATGTTTTTACCAAAAAAGAGAAAAAAACTTTTTATAGTGAACTGATAATTGATGGTGAAAAAAAATACTATTACACAATTTTAGTTCCAGAATTTTTTAAGGACGGAGATATTAATTCAGTTTTAAGTATTACGAGGGATATTACGGAAATTAGGGAAATTGATCAGATAAAAACAGACTTTATCTCAATTACTTCTCATCAACTAAGATCACCACTTTCAGTTATAAACTGGTGTATTATTTCTCTCTTGAATAAAGAAACAGAAAATTCAAAGGAGGAGGAAGAAGAATATCTTTCCCGTATCGAAGAATCTACGAGAAAATTGATTAAGATAACTGATGTTTTTCTTAACACAACACTGCTTGACTTAGAGATGTTTGTTTTTAATTTTAGAAAAGTTGATGTAACTGGTATTACAAAAGAAATAACTAAAGAATTTAAAGAATTAGCAGAGAAAAGGAAAATAAGCATCAACACAAATATCGATGATTTTCCGCTTCTAACCTCAGATCAGCGTGTTTTAAAAATTATTTTTCGTGGACTTTTATCAAATGCGGTTGATTATACCCCAGAAAACGGAGAAATCGATTTTAGTTTGAGAAAAAATGATCAGGAAAATATACTTCTTGAAATAGGAGATAGTGGGTGTGGTATTTTTCCTGAAGAAAAGAAAAAAATATTTACTAAATTTTATCGGGCAGAAGTAGCAAAGACCATGAGAGCTTACGGAACAGGACTTGATCTTTATCTGATTAAATCTATCTTAGATAAAATAGGAGGAAATATTGAAGTTCAATCACCAAATCCTAAACACGGGAAAGGAACTATTTTTTCTGTAAAAATTCCAGTTCGCAATGAAGAAAACTCAATTTCATAAAAGATATGAGCATCTTAATGAAAATCAGCGTTTTGCTGTTGATAATATAGATGGTCCTCTTATTGTCGTGGCAGGTCCTGGCTCTGGGAAAACAGAGCTTCTTGCGTTAAGAGCCGCTCAGATAATAAGAAAAACTGATGTTCCTTCGTCAAGCGTTCTTTGTATCACTTTTACCAACTCTGCAACAAAGAATATGAGAGAAAGGCTTTTGGGCTTGATCGGAAATGAGGCGCACAAGGTTTCTATTTACACCTTTCATAGTTTTTGCTTAGAAATTATTGAAAGATTTCCTGAATATTTTTTTAATGGAGAAAAGATGGTTGTTGCAGATGATTTTATTAAACTTCAAATTATAGAAAAAATTCTTGAAAATCTAGATTTTGAAGATCCGTTAAAGAAAAAAAACAGAGAAGGGGGATTTCTTTATTTAAAAGATATTGATAGAGCAATTTTTTATTTACAAGAAGAAGGGATCAGTCCCGAAGAATTTAAAAGAAGATTGGAAGAGAACGAAAAAGACTTAAGATTAATTAATAAGATAGTAAGTAAATATCTTGAAGAAAGAGTCAGTAAAAAAACGATTTTAGAACTTAAAATTTTCCTTGGTGGGAAAAAATATAAATCACTAAGACTATCAGATGTTGTTTTTAATTCTTTGTTAAAAGCTGTCTCTACCGGAGAAACAAAAAAAGTCTCAAAGTGGAAACAAGAAATGACAAGAAGAGTTGATGGAAGATTAGTTATAAAGGAATCCACTCAAGCAGAAAAATTGAAAAGCTTGTCGGTGGTTTATGAAAAATATAAAGAAGAGATAAAAAATAACGGATACTATACTTTTTCCGATATGATTTTGGAAGTAACTGATGCCTTAGAAAAAAATGAAGATTTAAAAAAAGAAATTCAAGAAAAATACCTTTACATTCAGGTTGATGAATTTCAAGACACAAACGGAGCACAGATGAAGCTTCTGGAGCTAATAACCTCCAATACTCCAGAGGATAAGCCAAATATTTGCGTTGTGGGAGATGATGATCAGGCTATTTATCAGTTTCAGGGAGCTGACATTTCTAACATTCTAGATTTTAAAGAGAGGTATAAAAATATTAAAACGGCTGTTCTTTCAAAAAATTATCGTTCGAACCAAAAAATATTGGATAAGTCAAAGAATGTAATTATAAATGTTGAAGAAAGACTGGAGGGGATAAATAAGAATTTTATTGCTGAAAAGAAAATGGAGGGTGATGTACACTTTTGCTCTTTCTCTACCAAAGAAGAAGAAATCTCCTTTATAGTAGAAAAAACCTTGGAAAAAATAAAAAAAGAAAAAATATCTCCTAAGGATATTGCTGTTATCTTTCGGACTCATCAAGAAATAAAAGAAGCGTTGCCCTACTTTATCGCTTCCAAGATTCCATTTTTCGCCGAAAAGAAAGAGAATATTCTCGAAGAAGAACCGATAAAAGAGATTATAAATATTCTAAAATTTTCTTTTTATATTTTTAAAAAAGACAACCTTAGTGCAGATTTCTTATTGCCGGAAATTCTCAATTACCCTTTTCTCCAAGTTGGGAGAAATAAAATATGGGAAATTTCAAAAAAAAGCTATCTTGAAAGAAAATCCTGGATTGATTGTTTTTTTGAAGATAAAAATTTTACGGAACTACAAAATTTCTTTTTTGAAGTTGCCTCTCTACTGAAAAGAAACTCTGTTGAAGATGCTTTGAGTTTGATAATTGGTATTAGAAAAAAATACGATTTTTCTTTCAATCTCA
The DNA here is from genome assembly GCA_964420305.1 of uncultured Candidatus Saccharibacteria bacterium. Lineage (GTDB taxonomy): Bacteria > Patescibacteriota > Minisyncoccia > Minisyncoccales > PWPS01 > PWHW01. The sequence continues at coordinate 4,211 of CAYQSS010000001.1, forward strand.
AAAATTACTATTTCAAAAAAGACAGCACTTATTTAGATTTTCTTTTCTCTATAAAATCTTTTACAAATACGATTAAAAAACATTACGATACAAAGATAATTAAGGCGAAAGACTTGATAGATTTTATTAATTTTTATGAGAAAAACAGCCTTCCTATTTTTAAAAAAGAAATTCCCGTTTTTGAAGAAGAAGCTATTTCTTTAATCACCGCTCACAACGCAAAAGGGAAAGAGTTCGATACAGTTTTTATTACTAACTGTTATCACGAAAGCTGGGGGAAAGAGAGAAAATACAACAAAATAATTTTTCCAGTGAATATGCCTTTTGAAAGGGCAGGCAACAAAAGAGACGAGAAAATAAGACTTTTTTATGTTGCGATGACGCGAGCTAAAAAGTATCTTTATCTAACAACACACGAAAGAGGATCAGGGAAGAAAAACAATACGCTATTAGATTTCTTCCCTGAAATAGAAAAAGAAGAAAAGAAACAAAAAATACTAATTAACGGCCTAGAAAATACAATTTTTCCTATAGAAGTTTTTTCTAAAAATGAAAAAAGCATTCTTTTATCTTTAGTAAAAAATTACAAACTAAGTGCAACAGGTTTTAATAAATTTCTTAATGTAGTAAATGCTGGACCTGAAGTTTTTTTTGATGATCATATTTTACGTTTTCCTCAGGAAAAAAATATATTTTCTTCTTATGGCACGGCTTTTCACGGTTTTATCAAGGAAATTTATCTTATTTTAAAAAAAGAAAATAATATTGTTTCTGAAAAAACAGCCTTTACAATATTTGAAAACCTAATTAAAAAAGAAAGGCTTCCCCAAAAAGATCATGAAGACGCTCTAAAGAAGGGAAGAAAAGAGGTTTCTTATTTTTATAAAAACAAAATAAAAGATTTAGAGAAAAGTGATATAATTGAAAAAGATTTTAAAAATGAAGGGTGTGTTATTGATGATGTTCCTATATCAGGAAAGATTGATAAAATGCGAATAAGAAATGGTTTTATAGATGTTTTTGATTATAAAACCGGAGAACCAATCTCTAATCTTTGTGAAAAAGAAGAGAGGAAAAAAATTAGATTATGGCAGTACAAAAATCAACTGATCTTTTATAAGCTTTTGATTGAAACTTCTTCTGATTTTTCAAAATATAAGGTTGAAAGTGGGTTTTTAGATTTTATTTCCTGTAAAGAGAATATTTTGTTAAAAATTAATATCGAAAGTGAAGATGTTGAAAGAACAATGAAACTTATAAAAATAATTTCCAAGAAAATAACTGGTCTTGATTTCCTATCTACTGATAATTATCAGAAAAAAACTCTCAGTGAAATTAAAAGGTTTGAAAATGACTTACTAAGTGGCAAAATATGAAAAAACAAAGAGTTATAGTTCATATTGATATGGACTATTTTTTTGCCCAAATTGAAGAGCGAGAAAATCCGGAATTTAAAGGAAAACCGGTTGTTGTTGGTGCTGATCCTAAAAATGGAAAAGGAAGGGGGGTTGTTTCGACTGCTAATTATAAGGCCAGGGAGGATGGCATAAAATCTGGAATACCGATTTCAAGAGCATATAAATTAAATCCCAAGGCAATTTTTCTTCCTGTTAATATGGACCTTTACGAAAGGACAGCAAGGTCAATTTTTAAAATTTTGGAAAAAGAAAGCTCAAAGATAGAAAAAGTTTCTCTCGATGAAGCTTATCTTGATTTAACTGAGAAATGTAAAACTTTTCAAAAGGCAAAAGAAACTGGAGAAAAACTGAGAAAAAAAATTTTTGAAAAAGAAAAATTAACCTCTACGGCTGGAATTGCAGAAAACAAAATGCTTGCCAAAATTGCCTGTGAATCAGCAAAACCCAATGGCATAAAGGTGATTTTACCAAAAGATTCAGTAAACTTTATCTCTAATCTTAATATTGAAGTAATTTCTGGCATAGGACCCAAAACAAAAAAAGTCTTTGAAAAACACCTAGGGAAAGAAGATTTAAAAATAAAGAATGTTCGTAAACTAAGAAAAAAAGAACTCATCAAACTTTTTGGGAAAAGAGGAGAGGACTTTTATGAAAAGTTCCGAGGAGTTGATAAAGGTGAGGTTTCGTCGAAAAGAAAAATAAAATCCATCGGAAAAGAACATACCTTTCAAAAAGATACTCGAGATCCAGAAAAAATTACAAAGGTTTTTCGTAATCTTGTTAATGCCGTCTTTAAAAGAGCTCAAGAAAGAAATTTAATAATTAAAGGGGTCGTCGTTATATTTCGGTTTGAGGACTTTAAAAAACACACCAAACAGACTACTTTTTCAAAAGGAAGTTATAGTTGTGAATTCATTTATAAAAAAAGTGTTCCTTTGTTTTTAAAGTTTTTAGTAGAAAATAATAAAAAGGTTAGATTAGTTGGTTTTCGTTTAATTATAAAATAAAGAGTGTTTTGCAGATTATTTTTTTTGTTATATACTACCTCAGTTAAACAAGCAAAAAATATGGAAAAATTTCTTAAGGATGTTAAAAAACAGATAAAAAAAGAAGGAAAAAATTTTAAAATAAATCCAAGTTTGATTGAAAAACTACTTCTTCCAGAGAGACTCTTGCAATTTACAATTAAAATTGGCGGAAAGCACATTCCGGCTTATCGTTCGCAGCACAGCAGTATCTTGGGTCCCTACAAAGGAGGAATTAGATTTAGTGAAAATGTTACAAGAGACGAAGTAGAGGCTCTTTCGATGTTAATGACACTAAAGTGTGCCTTAATAAATATTCCTTTTGGTGGTGGAAAAGGAGGAGCTAAGATTGATCCGAAAAAAATTAGCGAGGAAGATGAGAAAAAATTAGCAAAAGAATATGTAAGAGGAATCGCTCTCATAATTGGTCCTGAAACTGATATTCCTGCCCCAGACGTTAATACCAACGAAAAAGTTATTTCGATAATGAGCGATGAATATTCAAAAATTACAGGGGAAAAATGTGATGGAGCATTTACTGGGAAATCACTTGATAAAGGAGGATTAGAAGGAAGAACAGAGGCAACTGGATTTGGAGGATACGCCATTTTAGATGAACTTTGTAAATTGAAAAAAATAGAAAATCCTAAGATAGCAGTACAGGGATTTGGCAATGTTGGCTCTAATTTTGTAAAAATTACTAGTGAAAACGGATACAAAGTTGTTGCAGTGACCGATCATGCCGGAGGAGTAAAAAACGAAAAAGGGATTAGTTTTTCCGAAGGAGATAACTTACAAAATTATAGCGGAGTAAGAATAAGTAATGAAGAGTTGCTTGAAATGGAAGTTGATGTTTTAGTTTTGGCCGCTATTGAAAATGTTATTACAAAAGAAAACGTTGATAGAATAAAAGCAAAGAATATTATTTGTATTGCCAATGGTCCAGTAACAAGAAAAGCAGGGAAAGTTCTTTTTAAGAAAGAAGTTACCGTTGTTCCTGACATTTTAGCGAGTTCGGGTGGAGTTGCTGCTTCATACTACGAGTGGCTCCAAGCAAAAAATGGCAGAAACTTCAAGAAAGAAGAGGTTTTCTCTTTTATTTCTGAAACGATGAAAAATTCTTTTTCGGAAATTTATCAAAAAAGTAATAGTGAAAAAATTAGCTTTCAAAGAGCAGCAACCGCAATTGCTCTTTTAAGGCTTGAAAAAAAATATCAAGAAAATGAAAGGAGATGAAAAGAAAAACCATCAAGAGATCTATTTTCAAGAACCAATATCTGTTTCTGATTACATCTCTGTAGTTAATCAACTCTTATCTGGGATAAATGTAAAAATATTTGGAGAAGTAAGTGAAGTAAAAGTTGCAGCAAGTGGCCATCTCTATTTTTCTTTAAAAGACGAAAAGGCAGGAGACATGATAAACTGCGCTTTGTGGAATTCAGTATATAGAATGTGTGGTGTTAAAATTGAAGAAGGGATGAAAGTTATTGTCACGGGAAGTGCTGACATTTATCGCGTAAGAGGAACCTTTACATTTAAAGTTAAAACTATTGAGCTTGCGGGAGAAGGGGCTTTAAGAAAAGCATACGAAGAACTGAAAAAAAGACTAGAAAGTGAAGGACTTTTTGCAAAAGAGAGAAAAAGAGAGATTCCAAAGTTTCCCACCAAGATCGGACTCATCACATCTTTAAAAGGAGCTGCGGTTCATGATTTTGTGAACAACTTAGGAAGATTTGGCTTTAAAGTTTTTATGTGTGATTCGAGAGTAGAGGGGCAAGAGGCAGTAGAGGATTTAATTAAATCTGTAAAGGCAATGAAAAAAATAGATATAGATGTTTTAGCAATTGTTCGTGGAGGAGGATCTCTACAGTCTTTAATTGCTTTTGATAACGAAATGCTTGTCCGTGAAATTATAGATTTTCCTGTTCCGGTGATAACCGGCATCGGACATCACGAGGATGTTCCACTGGTAGCACTTGCTGCCGATCAGTCAGAATCTACCCCCACTGCAGTTGCAAACTTTCTTTCAAAGAACTTTGTAAAAGCAAGTAATGATGTTTTATTTTTTGAAAATAAAATAGTAAACAGTTTTCAAAGAACAATTTATGATCTAAAAGTAGAAGTAACCGAAGATATTGAGAAGATAAGTCAATCATTTTGTCAAATAATTGAGATATATAAGAAGGGGGAAGAAAGAGTAAAAAACATAGCTTTGAATTCTTCTTTAATCATCCAAAGTAAAAAAGAAAAAATTGACAACCTTAAAGATAATGTTTTTGCTTACTTCAAAAATCAGATAAATCAATCCTTAAAAAGTATTCTTGAAAAAGAAAAAGTTATTTTGGCAAATGATCCTAAAAGACAATTAAACTTGGGGTATGCTATAATAAAAAAAGAAGGGAAAATTGTAAAAAGCATTAAAAATCTGGAAAAGGAAGAAGAGATAGAAGGTCTTCTTTCCGACGGAAAAGTTATAAGTTTAGTTAAAAGTTTAAAAAAATATGAATAAAAAAAATAATCTAAGTGAAAGTCTAAAAAAACTAAAAGAAATATCTTCCTGGTTTGATGATCAAGAAGAGGTTGATGTTGAAGAAGGATTAAACAAAGTGAAGGAAGCCGTGGAAATTATTAAAGAAAGTAAAAGCAGATTACGTGAAATAGAGAATGAGTTTGAAAAGGTAAAAAAAGATCTTGAAAAAGAGGAATGATCGACTTTAGTAGTGAATTAAATAAAGAACAATTAAGGGTGGTACACGAGGGCGACGGCCCTTGTCTTGTTTTGAGTGGCCCTGGCTCTGGAAAAACAAGAACGCTTGTTTATCGGACTGCTTATCTTTTGGAAAAGGGAATATCTCCTTCAAATATTTTACTTTTAACCTTCACCAAAAAAGCTGCCAGAGAAATGTTTCTGCGAATTCATAATTTATTTCCTTTTGCCCAGCAGGAGATGCAGGGAGGAACATTTCATCATGTCGGAAATATTTTTCTTAAAAAATATGCGGAAAAGATAGGATATAAAAAGAATTTCGTTATTCTTGACGAAGAGGATACTAAAACACTTATTAAGAGCATTTTAATTGAAAAACAAGGAACAGAACTTCCCAAACCTTCTGTAATTCAGAAAATAATTTCTCTTTCAAAAAATTCGCAGGTTTCTTTTAAAGAAGTAATTGTGAATCATTTCCCATATTTTGGTGAAGAGATTGCAAAAGAGATAGAAAGAATTGATAAAATTTATCAAAAAAGAAAGAAGAAACATAACCTGGTAGATTTTGATGATCTTCTTTTGTTGTGGAATAAGCTTTTGTCAATAAAAGAGATAGAAGAAGAAACTGCGAATGATTTTCTTTATATCTTAGTTGACGAATATCAAGACACAAATGTTCTTCAAGATGAAATAATAAAAAAAATCAGTAGAAAACATAAAAACATTTTGGTTGTTGGAGATGACGCACAGAGCATATATAGTTTTCGTGCTGCAAACATTGAAAACATCATCGGATTTAAAAAAACTTATCCAGAAGCAAAAATCTTTAAGTTAGAAACAAACTATCGAAGCACACCTGAAATATTGGACATTGCAAACAGAGTGATTGAAAAAAATAGTAAAAAATTAGACAAAAACCTTTATAGTATAAAAAAGTATGGTAACGCGCCGCTGGTTGTTCCGCTTTCTAATCCTGCGGAACAAGCAAGATACATAACAAAGTATTTAAAAAACCAGAAAAATTTATCAGAAATAGCAGTTCTTTTTCGTGCCCATTTTCACTCTGTCGAACTTGAGATCGAGCTAGCGAGAAACAAAGTACCATATATTTTAAGAGGAGGAGTAAGGTTTTTTGAACAATTTCACATCAAAGATGTTGTTGCGTTTTTAAGAATCTATATTAATTACCTTGATGAAATTTCTTGGAAAAGAATACTTTTACGACAAGAGGGGATTGGAGAAATAAACTCAAAGAGAATAATTAAAATAATTTTGGAAAAAAACAATATTGATGAGCTTCTTTCTGATGGAGAAAGTATCATTTCTTCTTTTTCTTCGCTAAAAGTAAGAAAGGGAATTGGAAAAGTTTTTGATCTTTTAAAAAAAGGGGAAAAAAGGGATATTCCGGGAAAAATTAATGTATTTCTAAAGGATTTTTATAACCACTATTTAGATTTTTCATTCGACAACGCAAAGGAAAGAAAAAATGACTTAAAAAGAATTACTGAAATTTCTCATAAATATGCAGATTTAGAAGAAATGATATCCGATTTTTCTCTGAGTGAGGATTTTCAAAAAGAAGAAAGAAAAAAAGATGCAGTGGTTCTTAGTACCATACATCAAGCCAAAGGGTTAGAGTGGAATACCGTTTTTGTAATCTCTTTAAAGGAAGGAGGATTTCCTCACTTTAAGTCTCTGGAAGATAACTCAATTGAGGAGGAGAGAAGACTTTTTTATGTAGCAGTCACAAGGTGTAAAGAAAATCTTTTTTTAACTTATCCGCTATATGATTTTCGTGAAAAAGAGATCGCGCCTCCATCAAGATTTTTGAAAGAAGCAGGGCTAATTGAAGTAAGGGCCGATGAAGACGAAGAAATAGTTGAAGATGAGTCTCAGTGGGATTCTTTTTGAATACTTTCATTTTTTATTTTTTTTGCTATTATCAAATTAGGTAATTTAAAAAAATATGAAAAACAATAAGTTATTTACATCAACTGTCCTTTTTTACTTTATAATCGTGGGAGCTTTCCATTTTTTAAGATTAGCTCTTGATTGGAAAATAATTATCGTTTCTAGCCAAAGAGATTATTCCTTAAGTACCCTGATTAGTGCAATTTGCTTTCTATTTTCGGTATTTATGATTTATTGGCTTTTTAATGTTAAAAAAAACGAGAAAAAAATTGAAGTAAAAAATATTGAGGAAGATTAAAAATTAAATTACAAAAATATGAAAATATTTAAAGAAGCATGGGTGTGGATTATTGGTATATCAATAATAATTTCTGGGGCAATAATCTTTTTTAATGATGGTATAAACCTTTTTTTAGAGAAGGAAACCGTCATTGCCGTTAATGAAGAAAAGATGGACAGAAAAGAGTTTTCTGGTGTTTTAAAACAAGCAGAAAAAAATTATTCACAGATAACCCAATCAACAGAGGAAAATTTCTCTGAGGAAGATGTAAAACAAGTTGCTGTTGATATGGCCGTTGAACAACTTCTCTTCTTAAGTTATGCAAAACAGCTAAACATTTCTCTTTCAGAAAAAGAGATAGGTGAATTCTATGAGGAGATTATTCTTCAGGATGAAAATATAGAAAATATTGATGACCTTTTTGCTTCTTGGGAGGAAGATGGATTTGATAGATTAGAAATGGAAAGACAGGTAACTATCTATATGCTTTATGATAAGATTTATCAAAAATATGAGAAAGAGATTGAGGTTACCGAAGATGATCTAGATAAAGCATATAGTGAATATGTTTCTTGGATGGAAGATGTAGGATCATCTAGCGAAGAAGAAATAATGCCCTTTGAGGAGATAAAAGGAGAACTAGAATCTTTCCTTATTCAGGAAAAAGCACTTGAAAGAATGGAAGAAGATGTTGAAAAATTTAGAGAAGAGAGTGAAATAAAAATTTTGATTTAGAAATATGAAAAAATATATTGTAATTTTTGCTGCAGCAATAATTCTTATTTTTCTTGGATTTTATTTTTATTCTAAAGAAGGTATTGACTTTTCTAAGAACGAGGAAAAATTAGTTTTGACCATTGATGGGAAAAATATAACCGAAAGGGATATTGAATATTACATCAGAGAGGCTTCCCGTGATAATTTTGAAAGCGATCTATCTTTAGAGGAAATAAGGGATGAGGCGATAGATCTTGCAATCATGTTTGTCGTTGTTGAAAAGTATTATGAAAAAAAGAATATTCATATTTCTGATAAAGAGATAGAAGATCAAATTACGAGATATATGGCAGCACAACCAGGGATAGAAACAAGAGAAGACTTTTTCCGACTTGTAGAGATGAAAGGATATTCTCGAGAAGAATTTTTGCGAGACACAGAATATTTTCTAAAAAACAGAAAATTAGCTGCAATTATTGCAGAAGATATTGATATTTCCGACGAGGAAGCTCTAGAGGAATATACACTTCTTGTAAAGGAGTATGGTGATGAAGAGTTTTTTCCAGAATTTGAAGATATAAAAGAGATCATAAAGAATCAAAAAGCTTTTGATAAAGCAATTGAAATTATTACGGAGGAAATTAACGAAGAAGAAGAAAAAACAGATATCGTTTTTTTTGAATAAAACTATTATTTATGGATTATAAAAAAATACTGTGGATATCGCACTCTGCAATTACTTCCTATGGGAAATGTCCTCACTTATATTATCTAGAATATGAGTATCGAAACCCAAAAACCGGCAATAGAATACAAATTGTTAATCCTTATCTTTCCTTGGGACTTGCAGTACATGAAACAATTGAAGAACTAAAAACTGTAGCAGTTAATAAAAGGATAAAGATATCTCTCCAAGATCGGTTTTCCGAGATTTTTGGAAAATACAGAGGAATTAAAGGAGGGTTTCTTTCAAAAAAGAAAGAAGATGATTTTTTCAAAAGAGGAGTAATGATGATTAGCCGCGTTGAAGAATCTGATTTTCTTACACGTCCAACAATAAATCCAAAAACTAGTTTTCCTACAGTAAATTTAATAGGGGAGGGAGTTAAGTTGGTGGGAAGCATTGATTGGATTGAACAATTATCTTCTAATGGCGCTCACATTGTTGATTTCAAAACCGGAAATGCAAAAGAAAGTAACGGATCATTGCAGTTACCAATCTATACACTACTTGCTCAGGAAAACATCAAAGAAAAAGTGGAGAAAGTAAGTTACTGGTATTTACAACATGACGATAATCCAGTAGAACAAGAAATAAAGGATACTAAGGATGCTTTAGAGCTAATAACAGAAAAGGCGAAAGAGATAAAAAAAGCAATTGATGAAAATTATTTTCCTTGTAATTATGGGAAAAAATGTTTTTCCTGTCGGGACTATGAAAAAATATTTTCTGGAGAGGCAGAATTAGTCGGTAGCGATAAAAGGAAAGATACATTTTGTATTTTTAAGGATGAAGATGTAATTGATAAGATTATAAGTGAAGAGTTTCTTGACGAACGCGAAAAAAAGATATTTGAGATGAGGGTTAATTCCACAATAGATAAAGTTAATAAAAATTTGAGACTGGATGTGGAAAAAAGTAATAAAATTATTTCTGAAATTAAAGAAAAATTAAAGAAAAATCTTCATCCAAAAGAATTAAAAGTTGTTGTTAGGATACTCAAAAATGAAAAAAAGTGATTTATTAAAACAGATCAAGGAAGAAGTAATAAATCTCAAAGAATCTCCACTTTATAGTTTACGAATTGAAAATAAAAACTTTCCAGTTATTGGAGAGGGCAGTCACGATGCAAAAATAATGTTTATTGGAGAAGCCCCGGGAGTAAATGAGGCACGCAAAGGAAGACCTTTTTGCGGAAGCGCGGGGAAGATTTTGGAAGAATGCTTAAAGAGCATCGACCTTAAAAGGGAGGATGTTTATATCACCAACATCTTAAAAGATAGGCCTCCGAAAAACAGGGATCCGTTACCCGGAGAAATAAGAGTTTATTCATCTTTTCTAGATAGGCAAATAGAGATTATAAAACCTCAGGTTATTGTTACTTTAGGAAGGTTTGCGATGGAATATATGCTAGAAAGATACGGATTTAATGGGGAGATAAAATCTATTTCCGCTATGCATGGGGAATCTATTGACTTAGAAATGAGTTATGGTATAATAAAGGTCCTGATTGTCTTTCATCCTGCGGTTGCAATCTATAATCGCAACAAAAAAAATGACCTGATATCAGGATTTTTGATCCTTAAAAGTATTATCGAAAAAGAGGAGGGTGGAATTTAATGGAATTAAATCTTAAGTGGAAACGAAAATTTTGGAAGGCAAAAGGAAGGATGCACGATAACAAAATTGAGGAAATTGCGAAATTTCCTGATAAATTTGTTGACACTCCCGGGAAAATTATTCTTGTAAAAAAATTTCCTAAGAACTATCGCGGGAAAGAAATAGGGGATATTATTCTGGTTAGCAGAAAAGGTAATGTGTATTTTGTAACGACTGTAGAGCTTACTTTTGGCAATGAAAGAAAGATGCATTACGACATTTCAAAGCTTGAAATGACCAGAGAAAATTTTATTGACAAAAGAAAAATATTGATTTTTCTTAGAAATAATGGAATATTCCCCAAAAACAAAGCAATATTTCTGATTCGAGGAGTTGTTTTGTGGTATGGAACGGAATTTTTTTATGAACTACCAAAAACCGTTGAAGCATTTTGTGAAAAAAGCGTCTGATAATTTTAGACGCTTTTTAACTTTTAGAAGAGATGTTAGAATTAATAAATGATTATACCAGTTTATAAAAAACGGGGGCCCACATCACGGGACGTGATAAATATTATAAAAAAAGAGACAGGTGAGAAAAAGGTGGGTCACGGGGGAACTCTTGACCCTTTAGCAGAAGGAGTTCTTGTTGTCGGAATAGGGAGAAAAAGTACAAAGAAGCTACATACAACTATCTTTGATGAAAAAGAATATCTTGCGGTTATTTCTCTAATCGGAAAAAGCACAACTGGCGATAAAGAAGGCAGGAAAAAGAAAAATAAAATTTTAAAAACTTTAAAAATAGAAGAGATTGAGTCGGTTTTGGAAAATTTCACTGGTATTATTCTGCAAAAACCACCAGTTTTTTCTGCAGTTAAAATAGAGGGCAAGGAATCATATAAATGGGCTAGGAAAGGTATAGTTAAAGAAATAAAAGAACGTGAAGTAGAAATTAAAAAAATAGAAATTTTAGCTTTTCGTTTTCCGCTTTTAAAGATTATTGTAACTACCGGTAAAGGAGTATATATTCGTTCTCTTGCAGAAGATATCGGAGAAAAGCTTGCCTGTGGAGCTTATCTTTATTCCTTAGTGAGAACAAGAGTTGGTAATTTTAAATTAGAAGATTGTTATAATGATATTGAAATAAGAAAGCTTTATGATAGAATCAAGAAAAATTAATAATTTTAAATTATGCAAGCATTTTTGAAAAACCCAGTTTGGCAAGTCGAATATTTTAACAATACACTTGGTGAATATTTTTACTTTGCCCTCGGAACAGTATTACTTTCTCTTATTTTTTTCTTATTGAAGTATTTTATCTTTCGCAAAGTTTCTCAGAAAATAAAAGAGCAAAAAATAGTTAATCTTTTTTTAGAGATTATTAACAAAATTCGTTCTCCGTTTTATATATTTATTTCTTTTTATATCAGTCTTTCTTTTCTAGAGTTGCCACCAATTCTTTCTAAAGTTTTTTGGATTATTTTAGTTTTTTGGGTTACCTATCGACTGATTATTGTCGGTTATCAATTCATTGATTTCTTTTTCGCGTCTTATGTTGTGACTGGGAAAGGGGCAATATTTAGAAATTTAGGAAACATCGTTAAAGCATCTCTCTGGATTTTAGCCGGATTTTTTATTTTATCTATTTTTGGTGTAAATATTACTGCTCTTGTTGCTGGAATGGGAGTTGGGGGTATCGCTGTTGCCTTTGCGTTACAAAATATTTTATCTGATCTTTTTAGTTCCTTTTCAATTTATTTTGATAAACCCTTTGTTGAAGGGGATCTTATTGTTGTTGGTGATAAATGGGGGACAGTAGAAAAAATAGGAATTAAAAGTACGAGAGTGAGAGCACTACAGGGAGAGGAGATTATTTTTTCTAATAAAGAGCTCACAACAGCACAAGTTCATAACTTTAGAAGACTTACTAGGAGACGCTATGAATTTAAAATAGGGATTCTTTATGAAACAGCGACTAAGAAAATGGAAAAAATACCAGAGATAATTTCCAGTATTTTTGAAAAAGAAGAGTTGGCAGATTTAGATAGGGTGCACTTTACAGCATTTAATGATTTTTCACTTGATTATACGATAGTATATTATGTTAATTCTTCCGAGTATAAGACCTTTCTTGATATTAGTGAAAGAATTCTTTTAGAAATTAAAAGATCTTTTGAGAGAGAAAAAATCGGCTTTGCTTATCCTACCAAAACAATTCATCTCTCTAAATTATAATGATAAATCTTTTACAAAGCATTGAATTGACCTCGCAGGCAGAGCTGGCGATATTACTTGTTGTTGCCTCAATTTTAGGAATTCTTTTCCGTGTTTTTAAACAACCTCTTATTTTAGCTTATCTTTTTACTGGGATTTTGATAGGAGCTTTTGGATTTTTAAACCTTAGAGATGGGGAGTTAATTGAAGTTTTTTCTAATCTTGGAATTATGTTTCTGCTTTTTTTAGTGGGGATGGAAATGGACTATAATTCGATTAAGAAGACAGGAAAACTTTCTCTAGCAATTGGCCTGGGACAAGTAATTTTTACCGCCATTGGAGGATTTCTTCTCGGATATTTTTTGTTTAATTTTAATTTTCTCTCGTCTCTTTATATCGCAATCGCTTTAACTCTTTCAAGTACGGTTATAATCGTTAAACTTTTGTCAGATAAAGGAAGTCTTACTAGTTTACATGGTCGAGCAACAATCGGATTACTTCTTGTACAAGATCTTGTAGTTATCTTAATTTTAATCGTTTTGAATGCTATTCAGCTCGGGGAGGATGTTGGATTTTTGTCACTTTTCCGTACTTTTTTTGCTGGTATTGTTCTGTTTGGCCTTATGCTTGCTTTGGGCGGAAGCTTTTTCCCATATATTTTCCGCAAGATTGCACACTCTCAAGAACTTCTGTTTCTTGTAAGTTTGTCATGGCTTTTATCATTTGCCTTTATCGTAAAGCAATTTGGATTTTCAGTGGAGATAGCTGGGTTTTTAGGAGGAGTGGCCCTAGCAAATTCTTCTGAAAAATATCATATAGCAAATAAAATAAGGCCACTGAGAGATTTTTTTATTCTAATATTTTTTGTTTTTCTAGGTTCGTTAATGGTTATTTCTAATTTTTCTGGATTGCTCTTGCCAGTGATTGTTTTCTCGCTCTTCGTTTTGATTGGAAATCCTTTGATTGTAATGATAATTATGGGAATCATGCGTTATAAGAAGCGTACTGGTTTTTTAACTGGTGTTACGGTGGCTCAAATATCGGAGTTTAGTTTAATTTTTGCAATTGCTGGGCTTTCCTTAGGGCATATCGATGAACAAATTTTTGCTCTCGTTGTTGCTGTAGGAGTGGTAACCATCACTCTTTCTACGTACCTCATTCTTTATGCGGAAAAGATTTTTCCCTACATTTCAAATTTTTTATCAATATTTGAGAGGAAAACTACTAAAGAGGAACATGGTGATTTTGGAATATCAAGGCCAGTTATTCTAATAGGTGCTAACAGAATTGGAAGGGGGATTATGAGTTATATTGATAACAAAAGTCTTTTAGTTATTGACTTTGACCCGATAGTTACTGATCTTCTAAAGAAAAAGGGTGTTGACCGAATTTTTGCAGACATTAAAGATCCTCATCTTTTTGAAGAGCTTAATCTCGAAAAGACAAGACTGGTCGTGTCGACTAGTCCGCAGCTTGATGATAACTTAATGCTTATAAGACGGGTTAAAGATATTGATGATAAGATTAAAGTGATTACAAGGGCTGAAAGTGAAGAAGAAGCGATTGTTCTTTATGAAGCTGGAGCTGATTATGTTCTTTTGCCACACTTTCTTTCTGGAAAATACCTTGGAAGAATAATTAATTCGCGCACTGAACTAGAAAAGCTAGGTAACTTACAAAAAAAAGAACTTCAAATACTTAAAAATAAAATATGATTTTTGGAAAAAATATAATTAAAAGAAAATATGTATTATTTTCCATGGCAATATTTTTCTTTGCCTTTTTTCTTGGGTTACTTTTTTCGTTTCTTAATCCCGTTCTTGCAGAAGAAGCATTGGATGAACTGATAAAGTCTTTTTCCTTTTTACTTGATTTTAGTCCGTTTGAAATGGGATTATTCTTATTTTTTAACAACTCCATCAAGGTTTTTCTTTTTATGCTATTAGGGGTTCTCTTAGTTATTCCTACTATATTCTTTCTTTTTCTAAACGGATGGGTGTTAGGGTATGTTGTTGGTGTGAGCTTTTTAGAAATTGGGATAAAAGGAATTTTCTACTCTTTATTTCTACATGGCGTTTTTGAGCTTTCTGGTCTTTTTATTGGTTCTTCGCTAGGTATCTTAATTGGAGTTACTGCTTATAAGGAATTTAAGAAGAGTAAAAAAATATTTCCATTGTCGGAAAAAATCAGGGAAACATTTTTTCTTTCTTTTGAAGTTTTTTTAAAAATTGTAATACCTTTACTTTTTTTAGCGGCTTTAATTGAAACTTTCCTAATTTATTATTAAAAAATATGAAAAAGAAAATTACAAAAGCCGTTATTGCGGCTGCTGGATACGGAACAAGATTTATTCCAGCGACAAAGAATCAGCCAAAGGAGATGCTCCCGATTATTGATAAACCGATTATTCACTATTTAGTAGAGGAAGCGGTTAAATCTGGAATCAAGGATATTATTTTAGTTACACGTTCCGGACAATCTTCTTTGGAAGATTATTTTGACTCAAATCGAGAGTTAGAACACGAACTGCAAAAAAGTGGAAAAACAAAAAGATTAGAAGAGATAAAAAAAATTCCTAAAATGGCAAATTTTATTTATGTTCGTCAAAAAGGAAATTTTCCTTATGGGAATGCCACGCCTCTTTTATCTGTTGCCCCAATTATTGATAAGGAGGAGTCTTTTGTGTATATGTTTGGTGATGATTTAACGATATCAAAAAATCCTGTAGTAAAACAACTTATTAGTGTTTACGAAGAATGCAGGGCAGATGCTGTTTTAGGAGTTCAAAAAGTTTTGAAAAAAGAAGTTCATAAGTATGGGACAGTACGGTATAAAAAAAGAGGGGATTATAAATACGAGATTGAGGAAGCTTGTGAAAAATTTCCCGCAGAAAAAGCACCTTCTCTTATGGCTGCTTTTGGGAGATATATTTTTTCTTATAAAGTTATTGAAGAAGCGATTAAAACTCCGCTAGGGAAGGATAATGAGCTTTGGGTTACCGACATCTTAAATTCTTTAGCGAAAAAAGGAGAAAGAATTATTGCACAACCGATTGAAGGAGAGTGGTATACCACTGGAGATCCTCTAAGCTATTTAAAAACTTCCTTTAAAATGGCTCTTCAAAGGAGTGATATCAAAGAGGAACTTAAAAAATACTTAAAAGAAAATCTCTAGCTTAAAATTTTCCCTATTGAATCAATATTTCCTTGTAGGAAATCTTTTGAAGGAGTAGGCGTTTTGCCCTCAATTTGTAATTTTTTGATGAGAAGAAAATCTTTACCAGTTTGTATTGCGAGTGTATGATTTGTTCCTAGATATATTTTTCCTGGTTCTCCAAATGGTCCATTTTCGTTTTGTTCTTGAATTTCTGCTTCGAGAACCTTAAGATGCTTATTCTCAAGCATAGTGTAGGTTCCTGGCCAGGGATTAAGAGCCCTTATTTTTCGTTCAATTATTTCTGCTGGTTCTTCCCAATTTATTTGTCCATCTTTTTTCAAAAATTTTTCGGTATAAGTAGCATCATTCTCATTTTGTTCGAAAAAAACTAAATTATTTGTAGAAATTTTAGGAATATACTCTACTAAAAGTTCTGATCCCAAAAGTGCTAAGCTTTCTTCTGCTTTTCTATAATTTATTTTTTCATCGAAGAAAATTTCTTTTTGAGCAATAATTGGCCCGCTGTCAATCTTATGACTCATTTTAACAAGAGAGACTCCTGTTTTCTTTTCTCCACTTATAATTGCGCTTTGAATTGGGGTCGCTCCACGATATTTTGGGAGCAGTGATGGGTGAATGTTGATAAAAAGCGATAAATCAAGCGTTTCTTTTTTGATAATCATTCCTATTGCAGTAACGATAACAACATCGGGTTTCTCGGATACAATAATCTGGTGGAAATCATTGAGGCTTTCAACCTCTTTTACTAAAACATTTTTTTCTTCTGCTAACTTTTTGATTGGTGATGATTGAACCTGTTGGCCTCTTCCAATTTTTTTGTCGTTGGATGTTATTAAAAAAGAGGGAGTAATATTATTTTTAGATAGCTCTTTAAGAATAATTGTTCCAAAGTTTGAGTTGCTGGCAAATATAAGTTTCATTATTAATTTATTTTATTATTACTCTTCTCGCCACTCTATTTTATCTTCTTTATCGGCAAATTCAAGCCAATCTCCTTCTTTATTAATTACATACCATTTCTTTTTTGTGTTTGACCAGACCATTGGATCACTTCGATAGTATGGTTTTTTCTCTTTTTCTTTTGGCTTAAGTTTGTTTATTTCTGGCCATTTTTTAAAAACTGTTTCTATCGCATAATCAAGATTTCTAGAATTCGCCCAAAGGGCAACTTTATTAATTGCACTAATTGATTTTTCTACTGACCCTGAAAGCTCAAGTAAATTTTTTGCGGGCCGCGTATATCGAGAATAAACAATTTTTTTCTTTTTTGCATCCCTCTTAATATCATCAAGGGTATATCCTTTGGTTTGAAAATAATAATTAATAATCTTTTGGATATCGCTTTCTTCTTCTTTGGCCTGAAAGTATTTTAGAAAACGGGTTATTGTCTTTAGATGATTCTCAGTTTCTTTTTCAGTGAATTTTTTTTCTTTTAAATATTTTTTGTAGAGGTTAAGATTGTTTTTTCCCAAAAAAGAAGAGGGTTTTTCTTTTTTCACCCAATTTAAAAAAAAGAAAAGAATGTCTCTCTTTTTCTGAATTGTTTTCTCAGAAATTTTCTTTTTTTCTAAGTCCTTCAGAAACTTTTCAATCTCAACTTTTAGTTCCCTCATAAGAAAAATTTTTTTAATCTATTTAATTCTTCGCTAACGAGCTTGCCTTCGTATTCAGCTCCATGATCGGGAGCATGTAAATATTTTGGAGCTTTATGGTCAAGGTGAAGACTGATGGTGTTTTCTTCTCTGGAGTAATAAATATGAAAACGGGGATATCGATCGGAAAGAAGTGGGCGCGAAAAAGAAGTTTCTTTCTCTCGTTGAAATTTATCCAGATGGTATCCTGCGCTTCTTAAAATATTGCTAATATTTTTTGGTGGATTTTCAACCTTCCATTTCATGCCTGTATTTTACTATTATTTTTAAATATAGTAAAACTTGAAGATAAATATAATTTTGTCATAATTAAGCAATGAATAAGAGGTTGTTTTTTTCAATCAGTCTTCCTCAAGAAATCAAAACAAAAATAGGACATTCTCTAGAAGAGTTGAAAACACGGCTAGACAGGGGAGTAAGATGGGTAGACACCGAAAATCTTCATATAACGATTCTTTTTTTAGGATCAGTTAAAGAGGAGGAGATATCGAAATTAATCAAAAAGGCAAAAACCATAGAACAAGAAAGGTTTTCTTTGAGATTAGAGGATGTTTCATATTTTCCTCAAAAAGAAGATGCAAAAATTATATGGGTAAATTTGAAAGGAGACGGTATTAGAGAAATCACGAAAAAAATAAAAAAAGAAGTAGGGTTTTTGGCAGATAAACAATTTATCCCACATATAACTTTGGGTAGAATTAAAAAATGGGAATTTAAAAGTTTAATGGAATACGGGATCCCTGATCTTAATATTAATCTAGATATAGAGTTTGATGTTTTTTCTTTCAAGTTAATGGAAAGTAAATTGAAAAAAACAGGCCCTAAATATCTTTTAGTAAAATCTTTTAATTTAAAAAATGAAAAATAAACATATTCATTTTATAGGAATCGGAGGTATCGGACTTTCTTCGCTTGCGCGTTACTTTATTTCTTCTGGTTTTTTGGTTTCTGGATCAGATGTTATTTTTCAAAAAGAGTTAGAGAAAACTGGGGTTAAAGTTTTTTTAGGTCATCACCGAGAAAATATTAATAAAAAAATGGATTTGGTTATTTACAGTAATGCGGTTCTTCCAGATAACCCAGAAATAATCGAAGCGAAAAAATTAAACATTAAAACACAAAGCTATCCGGAGGCATTGGGCGATATTACAAAAGACTACTTTACGATTGCGGTTTCAGGAACGCACGGGAAAAGCACCACAACGGCAATGATTGCCTTAGCGATGATTGACGGAGGATTAGATCCGACAGTTATAATTGGAACGAAATTAAAGGAGTTTAATGATACAAATTTTAGAAGAGGAAATTCAAAATATCTTCTGATTGAAGCTGACGAGTTCAAGGCTGCGTTTTTAAATTATTATCCAAAAATTGCGGTAATAACCAATGTTGAAGAAGATCATCTTGATTTCTATAAGAATATTGGAAAGATTATTAAGACATTCCAAAAATATGTAGAAAACAATGTAAAAGAAAATCTTTTAGTTTTAAATAAAGACAATAAAAATGCCAGAAATTTAAAGGAGTTTTCAAAAGGAAGAGTAGTTATGTATTCGCTTTCTGATAAAAATCAAAAAATTAAACTTTCGGTATTCGGGAAACACAATCTTTCTAACGCGCATGCTGCTTTTGTAGTTGCAAAGGAGTTAAAGATTGACGAAGAAAAAATACTGAAAACATTATTAAGATTTCACGGGACGTGGAGAAGATTTGAAGAAAAAAATATAAGTTTTAGAAATAATAAAAAAGGAAAAATAATTCATGATTACGCACATCACCCAACAGAAATAGAGGCAACGTTAGAAGCGATTAATGCGAAATATCCAGAGAAAGAAGTTATTTTAGTATTTCAGCCACACCAGTATGAAAGAACATACCATCTTTTTGATAAATTCAAAAAAGTACTTTCAAAAGTAAATGTGAAAGAACTTATTATTGCTGATATTTATACTGTAGAAGGAAGAGAATCAAGGATAATTTTAGAAAGCGTAAGCGCAAAAATGTTATCAGAAAAAGTGCCCAAATCAAAATATTTAGGAGGGATAAAAGAAATAGCAGATTACTTAAATAATAATTTGCAAGAAAACCAAATAGTAGTTATAATGGGTGCGGGAGATATATATAAGTTGGAGGGTTATATCACCAAAAGGTCTCAAAAAAATTAAGTTATAAAAATATGCCTGATAATTGGCCAACAATCATCTTGATACTGCTTCTTGCTGCTGGTATCTATTTTATGATGCAAAAACAAAAAGCGAATAAAGAAGAAGCAAAAAAAGAGGAGATTAAAGAGGAAGAAGCTGAGGTTGAAGAAGTTGAGGTAGAGGAAGAAAAGGAGGTAGAAGAGGAATTTGAAGAAGAAGGTGAACCAGAAGAAGAGAAAAAAGAAGAATAACGATAATAAAAAAAGAGAGTTTTCCCCTTGATGCTCTCTTTTTTATTTTTTGAGTTTTCTACAGACATATGATAAAATCAAAATATTAACAAAAAAAATATGGATTTTAAAATAGAGAAGATATCAGAAACAAAAAAAGAAATAACAGTAACTATTCCATTTCTTGAAATGGAAAAGTATATTACTAAGGCTGGAGAAAAACTATCTTCAGAAATGACAATTAAAGGATTTAGAAAAGGGCACGTTCCTAAAGATGTTATTGAAAATACTGTTGGAAAAGAAGTTCTTTTTGAGGAGGCTGCAAGAGAGGCAATAGAGGAAACATATCCGAAGATTATTGCGGAAAATAATCTTTTTACTCTTTCTTCACCGGAAGTTAATTTAATAAAATGTGCAATGGGTAACGATGTTGTTTATAAAGCAACCGTTTATACTATGCCAGAGATAAAATTACCAGATTATAAAAAAATAGCAGAAGAAACTACGAAAAAGGATAAAAAAGAAGTTAAAATAGAAGATAAAGAGATTAATCAAGCACTAGAAGAAATTAGACAATCTCGTGCTAAATTACAGAAAGTAGACAGGCCACTGGAAAAAAATGACGCAGTGAATATAAACTTTAAAGGTGTTTTTGCAAAGACTCCTGATAAAAAAATTGAAGAGAAAAATTTCCAAGTTGTTTTAGGAAGAGGGGATATGGAAATACTAGAGGGGTTTGAAGGTCATCTTCTTGGAATGAAAGAAGGAGAGAAAAAGACTTTCTCTCTTGATTTAATGCTCGATAAAAAAAACAAAGAAAAAGCTGATTTTGAAGTAGAGGTAATTACGGTAATGGAGAGAGAGCTCCCTGATCTTGACGATGAGTTTGCGAAAGGATTTCCACAAATTGAAAATTTAGCAGAATTAAAAGAAAAGATTAAAGAGGGAATGATTAATGAGAAAAAAAGGAAAGGAGAAGAAGCATTAAGAATAAAGGTACTTGGGAATATTAAAAAAGAAACTAAATTTGAAGTACCGGAAATTCTTGTCAAGAAAGAGCTTGACAATATGATCAAAACAATTGAAAATCAACTAATCCAGAGTGGCTCATCTTTAAACGTTTATCTAGATGAAATTAAAAAAACTGAAGAAGAATTACGAAAAGAATGGTATAAAAAAGCTGAAGAAAATGTTTCTTATGCTCTAATACTTCACGCGGTAAGTGAAAAGGAGAAGATTAATGTTACAAAAGAGGAGATAGAGTCTGAAATTGATAAACACTTTAAAGCGATGGGGAAGGAAAAGAGCAATGAAAAGAAAGAAAGTTTAGAGAGAATGCGTGCATATGTTCATGATGTAATTAAAAATCAAAAAGTTTTTAAATCATTATCAATTGATTAAATATAAAAATATGAAAAAAATTCTTATCATTGAAGATGAAAAAATGCTTGCTGAAATGTATCGAGACCGTTTTACACATGAAGGTTTTGAGGTATATTC
Organism: uncultured Candidatus Saccharibacteria bacterium; assembly: GCA_964420305.1. Taxonomy (GTDB): domain Bacteria; phylum Patescibacteriota; class Minisyncoccia; order Minisyncoccales; family PWPS01; genus PWHW01. The sequence continues at coordinate 25,505 of CAYQSS010000001.1, forward strand.
TGCATTTGATGCTGAAGAAGGAATGGAGATGGTTAAAAAAATAAAACCAGATCTTATTCTTCTTGACATTCTTTTGCCACGTGCTAATGGGACAGATTTTTTAGAAGATCTAAGAAAAGATAAAGATCTCGCAGAAACAAAAGTTATTGCTTACTCAAATTATGATGATGCGAAATCAAAAGAGGTTGCCGAAGAGTTAGGGGCGAAGGAATATTTAATAAAAACAAACTATACACCGAAAGAAGTTGTTGAAATAGTGAGAAGGCATATCGAAGAATAAAAATGAAAAAGCAGAAAATTTTATTGTTTTCAATTCTTATCATTGTCCCATTTTTAGTTTGGGGTATTTTTTTCTATGACAATGAACCGGAAGAAATAGTTGAAGAGACGCCTCCAGTGATTGATTATCCTCAATTTTTAAAAGGAGGAAATAGCAACTTTTCCCCTGAAGCTACTGCTGTCTTTTCTTTATATTATGACGACGAAACCGAAAAAGTTCTTTTTCAAAAAGACTCTAAAGAGATACTTCCAATTGCCAGTATTAGTAAATTAATGACCGCGCTTGTTGTCTTTGACAACTATGATCTAGAGGAAAAATTACTAGTCAGCGAATATGACGTAGTTTCACGTACTGAGTTTCGTGACTTTCGTGCATGGAGTGAAACCAAAATTAAGGATATCCTCTATCAGATGATTATTGAATCAAATAATAGTGGAGCATTTGCACTTTCTTTAATTAGTAGTCGTTTTTTAAAGAATGACGATGATTCTGTAAGTGGTTTTGTTGACGAGATGAATAGAAAGGCAAAAGAAATCGGACTAGAAAATACTCATTTTATAAATTCAAGTGGTCTTGATGGAAGGGATGAATATAACAGTTCCACAGCAGAAGAAATAGCATCTCTTGCAAAATATATTATTGAAAATGATGCAGAAATTTTTGAAATTTCAAAGATGACCTCATATCGTATTTTTTCACCGGATAAAACAGCATATTACGATGTATTATCTACTAATATTTTTCTAACCGAAAATAAAAAAGAGTGGACAGAAATGATTTATGGTGGGAAAACAGGATTTACCCGAGCGGCAGATGGTTGTTTACTTTTAATACTTAGTGTTCCTGAGAAGAACGGATATATAATCAATATAGTTTTAGGAGCAGAAGACCGTTTTTTAGAAATGGAAAAATTAGTCGAATATATTTATAATTCTTATCTTTTTTAGATATGCCAGAGTTAACAATTAATGTAATAAAAATTTTTCTAATTGGATTTTTTTCATTCCTTTTAGCTTTCTTGTTAACCCCGACACTGACTCATTTTTTATATAAGTACAGACTTTGGAAAAAAGAAATAAAATATGAATCAATAGACGGCAGAGAAGCAGAATATTTTAAAAAACATCATGCAACTGAAGAGACGAAAACACCCCGGATTGGTGGGTTGCTTATCTGGATGTCAGTTACATTTTTAGCTCTTTTTCTTTTTTTCTTGTCTAACTTATTTGATTTTTACTGGATAAAAAAGCTTGATTTTTTGAGTCGAGATCAGACGTGGCTTCCTCTTTTTACGTTAATTTCTGCGTCTCTAGTTGGATTAGTTGATGATCTTTTACAAATTTTAGATTGCTTTAAGAACAAGTTTGTAAAAAAAGGACTAAACCTACGTTACCGACTACTTCTAGTTTCTTTGATTGGGCTTATCGGTGGATGGTGGTTTTATTTTAGACTTGGTCAAGACTTTATTTCAATCCCATTTTTTGGTGATATCCATCTGGGGTTTTTTTATATACCGTTTTTTATAATCACAATGATTGCAGTGTATAGTGGGGGAGTGATTGACGGGATTGATGGTCTTTCTGCAGGGACCTTTGCGTCAATCTTTACTGCATATACAGCAATTGCTTTGTTTCAAGGACAAATTAATCTAGCTACTTTTTGCATTGCGATTGTAGGAAGCATTTTAGCATTTTTATGGTTCAATGTTCCCCCGGCAAGGTTCTATATGGGCGAAACGGGCGTAATTGGGCTTACTGCTACTTTAACTGTTGTTGCTTTTTTAACGAACGCTGTCGCAGTTTTACCAATAATTGCTTTTTTGCTTGTTATTACGTCCGCCTCGGTAATCATTCAACTCTTATCTAAAAAGCTATTTAATAAAAAAGTTTTTTTAGCTGCACCACTCCACCACCACTTTGAAGCCGTTGGATGGCCACCTTATAAAGTTGTTATGCGTTTTTGGATTGTTGGTGTTATTGTCGCAATACTTGGAGTAGTTATTCACCTTATTGGGTAAATATGACACTAATTAGTGATTTGAATAATAAAAAAATACTTATCCTCGGCTTTAAAGAAGAAGGAATAGATACTCTTTTTTTTCTTCAGAAAAAAATAAAGTACAAAACGATTGGAGTTGCCGATGCTTGTTCTTTCGATGAGCTTGATAGGAAGATTAAAAACCTGCTAGATGATAATGTTGAAAAACATTTTGGCAAAAATTATTTATCCTCAGTCTCAAAATATGATGTTATCATTAAAACACCAGGAATTCCTCTTCATCTTATCAAAAAAAGTAAAAATCAGATAATTACTTCGCAATCAGATCTGTTTCTTTCAAATTGCAAAAGTAAAGTAATCGGTGTAACTGGAACGAAGGGGAAAAGCACTGTCTGCTTGCTTTTATACGAAACTTTAAAGAATGCAAAAAAGAATGTTGAGATTGTCGGAAACTTCGGAAAGCCTGCACTTTCTTATCTTCTTAAGAAAGATAGTATTGATTATTTTGTTTATGAGCTATCAAGCTTTCAGTTACAAACAATCACAAAAAGCCCAAAGATTGCTCTTTTTTTAAATATTTTTCCAGATCATTTAGACAAGCACAAAAACTTTAAAGAGTACTTTGAAAGCAAAGAAAAAATTACTCTTTTTCAAAAAAAAGATGATTACTTTATTTACAACGAGAAAGATGATTTGGTAAAAAAAATTGCAGAAAAAACGAATGCAAAAAAAATATCATTTCTTTTTGAATCACCAAGGGACGCAGTTTTACAAGTATTGGAAGTTTTGAAAATTAATAAAGAACACTTAATAAAAGCAGAGAAAAATTTTCGTGGTCTTCCACATCGTAATGAGTATCTCGGTGAATATAAAAAAATTCACTTCTATAATGACTCTGCAGCGACGATACCGGAAGCGACAATAAAAGCGATAGAAGACACTTATAATCTTCAGACTATAATTATAGGGGGGTCAGATAAGGGTGCAGATTTTAAAAATCTTGTAGAAAAGATAAATAAAAGCAAAATTCAAAATATAGTTATATTCAAAGGTAGTGACAGAAATTTGCAAAAGATGATTAGTTCATCAAAAATTGTTTTTTTGGCTTCAAATATGGAAGAAGCGGTTAAATATTGTTTTAAAAATACTGATTGTGGGAAGGCTTGTTTACTTTCACCAGGATTTGCTAGTTTTAATATGTTTAAAAGTTATAAAGATAGGGGAGAACAGTTTAAAAATTATATTCTAAAATTTCGATGAGAAAAAAACCAGACCATATTTTAATTATTGTTATTGGGATGATTGCTTGTTTCGGTCTTTTTGCATTGGCGAGTACTCTTTCTTTTGGCTTTGATAGAAAATTTTTTCAACAGATATTTTTTGGTTTTTTTCCAGGAATAATAGCGGGAATAATTTTATTTAAAATTCCTCTTTCACTGATAAAAAAATGGTCTCCCTATATTTTCTTGGCAAATATTATTCTTCTACTGCTTATCTTTGTTCCTTACTTTTCACAGGCGACAAGAGGAGCGACAAGGTGGATTGAGATTGGTCCGTTATCGTTTCAACCAACAGAAATTTTAAAATTAACATTTATACTTTATCTTTCCAGTTGGATTATAAATAAAACCAAGAAACAAAAAAAAGACCTAAACTCTTCTTTAAAAGAACTTCTCTTACCATTTATTATTGTTGCAATGCTTGTGAGTGTTCTTCTGCTTTTACAGCCAGATATGAGTACTTTAGTGATTATACTGATGACTGCCTTTGTTATTTATTTCTGCGCGAAAACTCCGTTGTGGCACATAGGAATAATTCTTCTTTCTGGAGCAGCAGCCTTTCTGGTAATGATTTTAACTGAACCGTATCGTCTTCAAAGGATTATTGGAGTACTCCATCGAGAAGAAGATCCGTTGGGGATTAATTATCAGATAAGACAACTTTTGATTGCGGTAGGATCAGGTGGGCTATTTGGCCTTGGACCAGGAATGAGTATGCAAAAATATGGTTTTGTCCCTCTTTCTGCAACAGACTCAATTTTTGCCATCCTAGCAGAAGAGATGGGGTTTGTTGGGGCAATTATTTTAGTTATCCTTTTTTGTATTTTCTTTTATCGAGGGTTTTTAATTGCAAAAAATAATACAGATAGCTTTGCAAGACTTATTACAATTGGCATCTGCTTCTGGATTTTCATTCAAACTTTTATTAATATAGGAGTAACGGTAGGAATTATTCCTGTAACCGGAGTTCCGTTACCACTGATTAGTTACGGAAAATCACATTTAATAGTTGAGCTTGCTGCAATTGGAGTATTGCTAAATGCTTCACAATATGTAAGAAAATAAATATGAAAAAAAACAAAAAATATAGGGTGGTATTTACCGGTGGGGGAACTGGTGGACACATTTTCCCGTTAGTTGCAATAATTAGAGAGCTAAAAGAACTTATTTCTAGCGATCTAATTGACATCTATTATATCGGGCCAAAAGATAGTTTTTCCGAAAAGTATATTAGCAAAGAAGGAGTTGAGGTCAGATATATAAACACGGGGAAATTAAGAAGATATTCGGGGAGTAGGGCGATACTGGAAAATATTATTGATCTTTTCTTTCGTGTTCCTTGTGGTATTGTACAGTCCTTTTTTCATCTTTATATTTCTTCTCCAGATTTAATTTTTGGTAAGGGAGGTCACGGATCTTTCCCAGTTATTCTAACTGCAAAAATATTTCAAATACCAGTTATTCTTCATGAGTCTGATGCAGTACTTGGGGCAGTTAACCAATTTTTACAGAAAATCTCAAGCGAAATTTTTGTTTCCTTTCCAAAAACAGAAAACGTTTTAGGAAATAAAATGTTTGTTATTGGGAATCCGATCCGGAAAGAGGTTTTAGACGGTGATCAAGAAAAAGCGAAACAAATTTTCCATCTTAGTGGAGAAAAACCAGTCATTTTAATACTAGGAGGATCACAGGGGAGTGAAAGAATTAATGATTTGTTCTTATCTTCAGCAGCACCCTTTTTAGAAAAGTTTGAAGTAATTCATCAGTGTGGTGAGAATAATTATAAGCAAGTATTGGCAGAATCGAACGCGACAATAAAGGAAGAATTGCGAAAAAATTATCATCTAACACCTTTCTTAAGCGAAGAAGAAATTTCTCACGCCTACAAGATAGCTGATCTTATTGTTAGTCGTGCGGGATCCGGAAGTATCTTTGAAATATCTGCAGTAGGTAAAGCCTCTGTTCTGCTTCCACTGCCCGAAGCTGCACAAAATCATCAATTAAAGAATGCATATGCGTATTCCGCCTCCAGAGCCGGAGTTGTTTTTGAAGAAGGAAATATGTCTCCACGTTTTTTCCTTGAAAAAATTAAGGAGCTTTTTTCTCCGATTGAACAGATTAGAAATATGGAAAAAAATGCAAAGAGCTTTTCAAAGCCAAGAGCGGCTTATGTCATAGCATCGTATTTAAAAGAGTATCTAACAAAAAATTAGCATGGAAAATGAAAATGTTCGCGTAAGATTTGCACCATCTCCGACAGGAAACCTGCATATTGGAGCTATGAGAGTAGCACTTTTTAATTATATTTATGCACAAAAAGAAAAAGGGGATTTTATCTTAAGAATAGAAGATACAGACAAGGAAAGATCAACTAGAGAGTACGAAGATAATATTATGCGAAGTTTAGAATGGCTTGGTATATCTTGGGATGAAGGACCATATCGACAAAGTGAAAGAGCTGATACTTATAAAAAATATTTAGAAAAACTTCTAGATGAGAAAAAAGCATATTACTGTTTTTGTACAAAAGAAGAACTAGAAGAAATGAGAAATCTCCAAAGAGAAAAGAAAGAGCCACCAAGGTACGAGGGAAGATGTAAATCTTTAACGAATGACGAAATTAAACAAAAAATAAAAGAAAATTCTGATTTTACGATCAGACTAAAAGTTCCGGAAAACAAAGAATTAGAGTTTGATGATTTAGTTAAAGGAAAGGTGAGGTTTAATACAAAGGATATTGGGGGAGATTTCGTAATTGCTAAAAGTGATTTTTCTGTTTTGTATAACTTTGTTTGTGTCGTTGATGATTACGAAATGAAAATAACTCACGTAATTCGTGGGGAAGACCACATTTCAAACACACCAAAGCAGATTTTAATATATAACGCTCTTGGGATTAATCCACCAAAGTTTGCACACCTTGCAATGTTGCTTGGGCCAGACAAAAGTAAATTAAGCAAGCGTCACGGGGCAACATCTGTTACAGAATATAAAGATGAGGGATATCTAAAAGAGGCGCTTATAAACTTTATGGCTTTCTTAGGGTGGCATCCGAAAGGGGAGAAAGAAATTTACAGCACTGAAGAAATTATTAAAGATTTTTCTTTAGAAGAGTGTCAAAAATCAAATGCCATATTTGACTACCAAAAGCTTGATTATCTAAATAGTATATATATCAGAAAATTAACAAAGGAAAAATTTGCCGAACACTGTATTCCGTATCTTATAAAAGACGGATTAATTAACACAAGCTTTAAAGAAGAACAGTATCCTCCAGCATACGGAGGGATGTCCCCAAAAAATATTTTTTATGTCGGAAGGGAGGAAATATCTTTTGAAAAGATATCAGAGATGCTTTCTCTTTATCAAGAAAGAATTAAAAAATTGTCAGAAATTACAAAACACGTTGATTATCTTTTTCAGGAAGAAATTAGCTATAATACAGATATTCTTTTTTGGAAAGACGCAAAGAAAGAAGATACCATTTCTGAGCTTGAAAGAGCTGTTACGGTTATTTCAAATATCAAAAAGTGGGATCTTTCTGCAATCGAAGAAACTCTCTTAGAAGAGGCGGAAAAAAGTGATAATCGTGGTGCTTTTCTTTGGCCAGTTCGTGCTGCTCTAAGCGGTAAAAAAGCCTCTGCAAGCCCTTTTGAGATAATATGGGTATTTGGACCAGAAAAGAGTATAAAACGGCTTAAAATAGCGATAAACAAGCTAAAATAGGGGATTTTAAGGAAAATGATCAAAAAAACACTAATTTTAGTAATATTTATATTTTTTATTGTTGTTTTCCTATCTTTTTTTAAAAAAGAAAGTTTTTTAATTAATAAGGTAAAAGAACTAACCGAGATGCCAAGAGAGAAGGTAGAAGATTTTTTGGAAAAAAAGAAAGAGAATATAGTTGAAGAGATAGATGTCGAGAAAGAAAATATAAAAGACAGCCTTCGAGAAAAAGGAATAGACTTATGGGAAGATATTGGTAATTCAATTTTTAAAAAAGAGACAGATGTTGACAACGAGGGATAGATAGAATATACTTCGCATAAGATAACTTTACCGAAGTTTAACGTATGCAGAAAAGTAACACTCCAATAATAGAACACATACCAAGGTTTCTTGAATATTTGGATATTGAGAAAGGACTATCGAATAAGACTCAAGAGACGTACACGCGCTTTTTACAAAGCTTTATTAATTGGCTTTCTAAGAATAACTTAGAAAAGATAAAACCACATGAAATTACTGACGAACACATCTGGAGTTATCGAGTTTATCTCTCAAAAAGAAATACAGTTAGAAAAGAACCAATTAAAAAATCGACACGGAACTACTATCTTATTGCCCTGCGAGCCCTCTTAAACTATTTTGCGGATAGAAATATCAGTTCACTCCCTGCTGAAAAGATAAAACTTACTAAAGAAAAAAAAGAAAGAACCGTAAAGTTCTTAGACCTAAATCAGATTGAAAAACTTCTTCTTGCTCCGGATACTACTACAAAAACCGGACTTCGTGATCGAGCAATACTTGAGACTCTATTTTCCACTGGCCTGCGTGTTGCAGAACTTATTAATCTAAATCGTGAACAGATTAAGAGCTCAAAAGATTCGGAAATACTTGAGGTGTCAATTGTTGGTAAAGGAAATCATCCGCGTACAGTTTATTTCTCAAACAGAGCCCTAAGGGCTATTTATCTTTACCTAAGAACAAGAAGAGATAGCGAAAAAGCCCTTTTTGTTCGTTACAAGGGTCCAAAGGAATCTTCTTTGAGACTTACCCCAAGGTCAGTCGAATCAATTGTTAAAAAATATGCTAAGAAGGTTGGAATTTCAATATTAACAACGCCACATACACTAAGGCACTCTTATGCTACTGATCTTTTATCACAGGGCGTAGATTTAAGAATGATTCAAGAGTTTTTAGGACATCGTAATATTGCAACAACACAGATATATACTCACATCACTAGTCAGAAATTAAGAGATATTCACAAAAAATTTCATAGCGGGAAGGAAATGAAAGAATAGTTCCCTATTATCGCGATGTGTGCTAATATCTATTGACAATATATTTTATCTATTGTCTGGTATAGAATAAGGCTGATTAAACTCTAGGGGTTCCTTTTCTTCCATTTTAGCAATTATATATCCAAGAGAAAACGAAAATGTTGATACGAGGAATACGCCAATAAAAAGAAGAATGTCTCCCCTATTCTTTTTGACAAATTCTTTAATTTTTGGTATCATTTGCATCGTAATTATTTAAGTATATAAAAAAATATGGCAACAACCAAATCCGCCGGAACAGTCAAGACTGGAAGAGATTCACAACCAAAATATCTTGGCGTGAAGGTTTACGGTGATCAAAAAGTAAAAAATGGCGATATAATAATTCGTCAACATGGAAGCAAATTTGTTCCTGGTAAAAATGTTAGAAAAGGACGCGATGATACCTTGTATGCTATAAAGGAAGGTATCGTTAAATTTTTAACAGTAAGAAAAAAAGGATATGACGGCGTTCAGAAAAGAGTTAAAATTGTTAACGTTGAGACCTCTTTAAAGCCGCCTTCAAAAACTCAATAAATAATGGATGTCCGGTAAGTGGACGTGATTTGAATTCTGGATGAAATTGCACTCCTACAAAGAAGGGGTGTTTTTTTATTTCAACAATTTCTACCAAATCAAGTTCTGTATTTGTCCCTGCGATGATTAATCCATTTTTTTCTAAAACTTCGCGAAAACAATTATTAATCTCATAACGGTGTCGATGTCTTTCACTGATTGTTTTTGCCTTGTAGGCTTTGGAGCTTATCGTATCTTTTTTTAGCTCACAGTTATAAGCACCAAGACGCATTGTTCCACCATAATTATTTTTGTTCATCAATTCTTTTTGCGATTCCATAATATCAATTACGGGGTTTTTACAGTTTTGGTCAAATTCTACAGATGAGGCGTCTCTGATTTTACATTTATTCCTTGCAAACTCAATTACCGCAAGTTGCATCCCCAAACAAAGTCCAAAAAATGGAATCTTTTTTTCGCGGCAGTAACCTATTGCATTAATTTTTCCTTCTACTCCCCTACTTCCAAATCCTCCTGGAATAATCACACCATCGTAATCTAATAATTCCTTAAGATTTTTCTTATCTTTCTCATATTTTTCTGAAGAAAGCCAAGTTATTTCCTCTTTACAGCCAATTTTCCAAGCAGCGTGCTTTACTGCTTCAATAACTGAAATATAGGAGTCAGAGAGAACAAAAGCACCTGTTTCAAAGTATTTTCCGACAATAGCGATCTTTACTTTTTTACTTACTTTCTTAGACTTCTCAATAACTTTCTTCCATTCAGCAAGTCCTTTTTGGTTTCTCTTTAAGGGAACATTTAATTTCTTTAAAACCCTTTCACCCATCTTTTCTTCATCAAGTAAAAGTGGGACATCATAAATAGATTGAGTGTCGGGAGCAGAAATAACATCTTGTTCGTCAATATTACAGAAAATGGATATTTTCTTTTTTCTTGGTTTATCAATTGGAAAAGAAGATCTTCCAACAATTAGGTCTGGTTGAAGTCCAGCTTCGTTTAGCAATCTACTTGCGCTCTGAGTTGGTTTAGTTTTCATTTCGCCAATTGTTTTTGGAATTGGTAAGTAACTTACTAATACGATAAGAACATCTTTCGGATTTTTTAGTTTCATCATTCTCGCTGCTTCCAGAAAAAGAAGATTTTGATATTCTCCGATTGTTCCGCCAATTTCGATTAGAACAAAATCAGACCCTGTAACTTGTCCTGCTTTCTTAATTCTATAAATTACTTCGTTAGGGATGTGTGGGACAACCTCAACGCATTTTCCATCATACTCAAGATTTCTCTCTTTGTTAATTACTGTTTGATAAACTTTTCCAGTGGTAAGATAATTATCTTTTGTGATATTAGTATTGGAAAACCTTTCATAGTTTCCAATATCCTGATCACACTCTGCGCCATCATCTGTGACAAAAACTTCACCATGTTCTACGGGATTCATTGTTCCAGCATCAACGTTAACATAAGGATCAATCTTCATTGCTGTGGCCCTATATCCTTTACCTTCAAGAATTTTTAAAAGAGAAGAGGTGGTGATCCCCTTCCCAATTCCAGACATTACGCCGCCAGTAATAAATATGTATTTCTTTGTCATTATTTTTCTTTAATAACTTTTACTTTTATTTTTGTTGCATCGGCATGTTTTAGCTTGATTTCAACAGTATGATCTCCCAACTCTTTTATTGGATTTTCCATAAATATCTGTTCTTTCGAGAGATGAAAGCCTTTTTTCTCTAATTTCTCTACAATTTTTTGTGCACTCACTGATTCAAAAAGTTCTTCTTTCTTGCCAACCTTAACTTCAATCTCTATTTCAATATCAGAGAGTTTTTTCAAAAGATCGTTTTCTTTTTTAATTTCCTCTTCTTTACTTTTTAAATCTAATTTTTCTCTTTTTTTGGCAATTGCTATTTCGGTACCAGTAGCTATTTTAGCGAGGCCTTGCTTTAAAAGAAAGTTTCGTCCATATCCATTTGAAACTTCTTTTATTTCATTTGCTTTGCCGAAATTTTTAATATTTTTTAGAAGAACAACTTTCATAAATTTAGGATTTTACATATTTTTAATAATCTTTATTGCTTCGTCAAGTTGTGGATCTACTTCATTTTGAATATCTTCTTCGGTAATTTCAATCTCAATGTCTGGGGTAATTCCTTCTTTATCTATTATTGTGCCATTTGGCGTTAAAAAGTATTTTTCTGTTATCTTAACCATTGATCCATCTGAAAGATCATGAATTCTCTGGATCGATCCTTTACCGAAAGATTTTGTTCCAACGATAACCGACTCTCTCTGATCTCTTATTGCTCCAGCAACAATCTCAGAAGCAGATGCCGATCCTTCGTTAATTAAAATTACAACTGGGTAGTCTAAAAAAATTGGAGGACCGCCTGTTGTTCTAAGAAGATTATCTTTTTCCCTTTCTGTAAGATTTGTTTCGATAACAACAACCTTTCCTTGTTCAATGAATTTACTAGAAATTGAGATTGCTGATCCAAAAAAACCACCAGGATTATTACGTAAATCAAGAATGATCTTTTTTGCCGGACTACTCAATATTTCTCTTGATACTCTCGCAAAGTCGTTACTTATATTTTCGTGAAAATGGTAAAGCTCGATATAGGCAATATCGTCTTCAACAAGTTCCCAGTTAATTGAAGGAATTTTTATTGTATCACGAATGATAGTAAATTCTTTAACGTCTCCTTCTCGAAAAACTTCTAAAATAACTGTTTCTCCTTTTGGACCTCTTATTTTTTGCACTGCCTCCTCAATTGAAATATCTTCGGTTGTTTCATCGTCAATAGAAAGAATTATATCACCAGATTTCATTCCCGCCTTGTATGCAGGAGTGTCTTTGAGAGGTGCGATAACTTGTAACCCTCCCTTTCTTATTCCTATTTCAATCCCCACTCCTTCAAACTCTCCAGAAACGTCTTCAAGAAATATCTTACTTCTTTCAGGATCAAAAAAGGTTGTGTGAGGATCATCAAGTGCACTTATAAGACCCCTAACAATACCATACATTAGCTCCTTATCATCAACACTATCAAAATCTGGAAAATTATTTTCTAACAAGTGATAGACCTCTCCGAAAAAAGAAAAATCTAAATCTTCGGAAGGATTGATAAAAACCTTTTCACCTTTACCAAAATAAAATCCGGTTGCAAACAAGAGTGCTCCGGAAATAATAAATAATAAAAACTTTAGTACGTTTCTAGATTTCATCAAAAGTAATATATCATAAAAAAAAATTACTGACAAATAAAAGAAAGACGCCCGAAAAGAGCGTCTCTTGTTGTTGCAACGCAGTCTTATTCAATTACAACAACGTAGTTTTCTTTGGTTCTTTCAAATGTTCGTACAAACTTGGGTCCGTCTTTGTGTTCGGTGAAAAAATACTCTTCTAAATCATCTCTTATCTCCTCGTAAGGAGGGAGATATTCTCCGAGTTCTTTTTTCTTTTCTAAGATAATAATGTATCCTGCTTGTAATTCTTTCTCCAGCAGGTGTTCGAACACAACCTCCTCATTTGTTTTTTCGATCAAATCTTCGTCCTCTTCTAGCGTCTTAGCGACTTCTTTCTTTAAAGCTTCAAAGTACTCTTCAGAGACAGTGATTACCTCTTTTTCGGTAACCACTTTCTCTTGCATCCACTCTTCTTCGGTTATATCAGCGCAACCAAAACAACAGAAGAAAAGGATAAAAAGAACCAAGAAAAAAATCTTTTTCATCGTAAACCCTCCTTTTAAATAATGTACAAACTATATTATTAAAACATAAAAATGAAAATATGTCAAAAGAGCTATCTATTTCCAGCTTATTTTATATAAATGAAAAGGATCACCATGATAAATACACTTTTCTTCTTCAACGGTAATATTCTTTTCTTTTAGGACATAACTAAAAAGTCCTTTATAATAACCTCTTTGGTAAGAGCAGGTAAAAGGGTGAATATCATAGTCAGTAATTTTTATAAAAACATGTTTTTTCTCTTTATCATAATCAACTACCTCAAGATTCCCAAAATCAACATGTTTTTTCCAGATTTTTGGAGCCTCTCTTAAAAGAACGTCCATTGAGATAAAGTAACGAAGAAGAATTCTTGTAGCGATAAAGGAATACTTTGTAACTCTTTCCCCCATTCTAAAAAACTCGTCTCCGTTCCAACCGAAAAATTTATTTAAAAGATAAAGAAATAATCCACAAAACGCGTCCTTATACCAATCCATTTCTTTAATTTCTGAAAACTTTAGAGGATATCCACACTCTGCAAGCAAGCTTTCCATTTTCTGAACTCCGCTGTCCCCTTCTTTTTCTCTGATATATAGGAAGTGATCACGTAAGATATCACCTCTTACGTTACCACTTTTTTTCATTATTTTATTAACTTCTTCTTGAATATTGTTTTCCATTTTTTTCCTTTTTATTTTTTTCTACTAATTTAGTTTAACATAAAATAAAAATCCAAGAAATAGTCTTGGATTTAATAGTGCCCCCGGTAGGATTCGAACCTACGACACTCGGCTTAAAAGGCCGCTGCTCTGCCAGGCTGAGCTACAGGGGCAAATACAAATGTATTTTACTTATTTTTCTAATAAAGTCAAAATCACAATCCTTCTTTTTTTAGTTCCTCAAAAATATCCTTTTGCCTCTTATTTATCTTCTGTGGAATTACTACTTCAACCACGATATACAGATCTCCTTGGCCGTAACCAGAAACCTTAGGAACTCCCTTGGAAGAAACTCGAAAAACTTTTCCCGAATTTGTTCCCGAAGGAATTTTAAGTGCTATTTTCTTTTTGTTTAGAAGCTGTATATCGATCTTATCACCGAGAACGGCTTGAGAAAGATTAATTTTAGTTTTGTAATATAGGTCATCACCTTTTCTTTCAAACTTTGTATTGTTATTTACAACTATATCTATCAAAAGATCTCCAGAAGGAGTTCCTTTCCGTCCATAATTTCCTTCTCCTTCTATTCTCAAAGTTTGTCCAGATTGAATTCCTGCCGGGATGGTAAATTTAACTTCTTTTTTTTCTTTAACTCTTCCCTCTCCGGAGCATTTTGTACACTTTTTCTCTGGTATTTCTCCCTCTCCGTCACACTCCGGACATGTTGTTATTTGAGCAAAAGGACCCAGGGCCGTTCTAACTTTTCCAGAGCCGTTACAAGTTGTACATTTTTTTACTTTTGTGTCTGGAGAGTGCCCCTTACCGCTACAAGTTGAGCAAACTACCATTTTTTCAATCCACACTGACCTTTCTTGGTTTTCAAAGATATTTTCAAGATTTGTATCAATTTGTATTCTGATGTCTTCCCCTCTCTTTGTTTTTCTTCTTTTACCTCGTGAAAAACCAAAAAAATCTTCGAAGATGTCTCCAAAATCAAAATCAACATGTGAAAAACCATCAAAGCCACTATATGAGGAACTACTTCCGGCACTAGGTCCTGATTTTCCGAACATATCATACTGTTCTCTCTTTTTATCGTTAGAGAGAACATGATAAGCCTCACTTATCTTTTTAAATGTTTTTTCATCTCCACCTTTATCAGGATGATGTTTGTGAGCAAGCTTGCGATATGCTTTTTTTATTTCATCTTTTGAGGCGTTTTTCGAAATACCAAGAATCTTATAATAGTCTTCCATGCAATTTTAGGGTTTAGTTTTCGTTTTTCTCTTCGTACTCTCCTTCCTGCGGTTCATTATTGTCTTTATTCTCTGTTTTATTTTCTTGTTGTGCTTTTTCATGTATTTCTTTTCCTGTCTCTTGCATAATAGAGCTTAGAGTATCAAATTTTTCTTTAATTTTTGAGTAATCTTCTTCTTTTTGTACTTCTCTTAGCTCTTTTAGTGCATTTTCTAACTTTTCTTTATTTTCTGAACTAATCTTATCTTCTGAATCTTTAATCATCTTCTCTGTGCTGTAAATAATCTGATCAGATTGATTTTTTATATCAATTAACTTTTCTTTTTCTTTGTCAGTCTCTCTATATTCTTCTGCTTCTTTTTTCATTCTTTCAACTTCTTCATCTGATATTCCACAGGTACCTTCGATACGAATTGATTGTGATTTACCGGTACTTTTGTCTTTTGCAGAAACACTAAGTATTCCGTTGGTATCAATGTCAAAAGAAACTTCAACTTGAGGAACACCGCGAGGCGCAGGTGGAATACCATCTAAAATAAACTGTCCTAAAGATTTGTTGTCTTGTGCCATTGTTCTTTCTCCTTGTAACACATGAATCTGAACAGAACTTTGATTATCAGTTGCTGTTGAAAAAGTTTCTGTTTTTTGAGTGGGAACGGTAGTATTTTTATCAATTAGTACTGTATTTTTTCCTCCCAGTGTTTCAATCCCCAGAGAAAGTGGAATTACATCTAAGAGCAAAACATCTTTTACGTCTCCACCTAGTATTCCACCTTGAATTGCAGCACCGATTGCAACAACTTCATCTGGGTTAATCTCTTTGTTTGGTTCTTTTTTAAAAAGTTCTTTTACTCTTTCCTGTATTTTTGGCATTCTTGTTTGCCCTCCAACTAAGACTACTTCTTCGATCTCTTCGACCTTAATTCCTGATTCTTCAACAACCTTTGTGGCAAGACTTATAGAGCGCTCAATAAGATCTTCAACTAGCGACTCTAATTTTGCCCTAGTTAGGGTGTAGTTTAAGTGTTTCGGACCAGATTCATCAGAAGTAATAAAGGGAATGTTAATGTCAGTTTGCATTGTCGTAGAAAGCTCTTTTTTTGCCTTTTCCGACTCTTCTTTTAGTCTTTGTAGTGCAAGAGGGTCTTTAGATAAATCAAGGCCGTAATCGGATTTAAAGCTATCTATAAGCCAATTTACAATACGGTTATCAAAGTCTTCTCCTCCTAAATAACTGTCTCCGCCCGTTCCTTTAACCTCAATCGTGTCATCTCCTACGTCTAAGATGGATATATCAAAGGTTCCTCCACCAAAATCGTAAACAACAATCTGATGATCTTTCTTTTTACTTAGTCCGTAAGCAAGAGCTGCTGCAGTCGGTTCATTGATAACTCGGCGAACATTAAATCCTGCAATCTCCCCTGCTACCTTTGTTTCTTTTCTCTGTGCGTCATCAAAGTATGCTGGACAGGTAATAATAGCATCAGTTATTGTTTCTCCAGTTTTCTCTTCAGCATCTTTTTTTAATTTTTGAAGAATCATTGCGGAAATCTCTGCTGGCTTATACCATTTATCACCAAGTTTAACCTCTACTCCTTCTCCTTTCTCTTCTTTTCTAATTTCATAAGGAAGAGATTTTTTACTTTCTTGTATTTCTTTGTCATCGTATCTTCGGCCAATAAGCCTTTTTACCGCAAAAACAGTATTTTCTGGATTTGTTACTTGTTGTCTTCTAGCAATTGTTCCAATTAATCTTTCTCCTTTTTTACTGACCGCAATAACTGAAGGAGTTGTTCTTGCACCTTCTTTATTCTCAATAATTTTTGGTTCACCACCTTCTACAATAGCCATTGCAGAAAAAGTAGTTCCGAGATCTATTCCTATTATTTTACTCATTTTTTATTTCATTACTGATTAATAATATAACCTTTTATTTAATTACTTTTACTTTGGCTGGACGAATTACCTCTCCTTGGAAAAAATATCCTTTTTGCAATTCTTCAACAATTTTTCCAGAATCCTCTTCTTCTCCTTCAATTACCTCTACTGCTTCATGTAAAAAAGGATCGAACTCTTCGTTTAAAACATTCATCTCTTCAACCCCCTCAGCACTTAAAAAGTTCATTAAAAGTTCTTTAATTTTTAAAAACCCTTCAATAAACTCGTTACTTTCATTTCTTTTTCTAGCCTCCTTTTCTGCACACTCAAAGTTATCTAATATATGAAGAAATTTTTTAAAAAGATCTTCTTTTTCTTTTTTAACAAACCCTTCAATTCTCTTGTATTCATCTTTTTTGTAGTTTAAAAGTTCTGCTTTCGCCCTTTTCCATCCTTCAAGATATTCTTCTCGTTCTTTTTTCAAAATCTCTAATTCTTTTTTCTTCATTTTTATTTTTCTAACATTTTTATAATCGATTCAATAAGGTAGATGTTTTTATCGTATGCCATTCTTTTTGGTCCTAAGATCGCCAGCATGCCCTTTTTCCTCATTATTTTACAAGGAGCAACAAGAACACTAAAATCATGTTTTTTTAGAAAAGGCGCTTCGTTTCCGATATATACCCGGAGACAGTTTTCTTTTTTCTCAACAAGGAAAGAATCAATATTTTCCTCAAAATCACTAACCATGCCGATGAAACTTCTAACCTTTTCTACATCATTAAATTCTGGATCTTCGAGAACTTCTTTCCACCCCTCTTTAAGAAGAATGTTTTCTTTTGGGAAATAAGAAAGAGTCAAATTTGAAGAAGTGTGTGCCAAGAATCTTGTAAACTCACGCATAAAAACAATCTTTCCCTCTATTTCGTCTCTCATTTTTTGGACCTCTCTTACAATCTTATTTTCCAGCCGTTTTATTTCTTTTTCATTTAAAAGATCAACAAAAAAACGATACCCTTTATCGGTCGGAACTCGCCCAGAAGAAGTATGTGGTTGATAGAGATATCCTTTTTCAATTAGAGCAAAAAGTTCTGCTCTAATTGTTGCAGGAGAAACCCCTAAATCATATCCTTCTTCAATGTATTTTGAGCTTATCGGCAGAGCATTTTCAATATATTCTCTGATAACAATCTCTAAAATGCTTTTTTGTCTTTCAGTAAGTTCCGTCATTCTCTAATGATAAAAAATTAGCAATCTTTTGTCAAGAGTGCTAATTATTATTTATAATAGATTCTGTCACCAAATCGTAGGTCAATATAATCTATTTCCTTTTTTGCTTCTGAAGAAAACTTCTCTAGAATAAGTTTTAGGTTTTTTAATTCTTCTACATACTTCTCGTTTGAAAAGAAAATACTCCACCTATCTTGAAGTACTACTTCGAGACTATTTTTTTTTGAGAAGGTAAAATAATCAACAGCCAAATCGATTTTTTCAAGTTCTTTTTTTAAGTAGAAAATTTGTTGGAGGTCTTTCGATGCGACTACTTTTTCTCCTATCAGGAAATTATTTTCATTAATAATAATAATATTTTTTTCTATCAGAGGACTTTTTTGAAAAACAATCCCCTCTTTATCGATATAATAACAATTATTTTTAGTCTTACAAAGAAACGCAATTGGGACTCTTTCGATAAGATTAACTTTTAACTTAGAAGGGAATATCTTTTTGATTTCAATGTCTTTAATTACTGATGTTTGCGAAAGAACACTACTTCTTATCTTGTTAGTAGAAAGAGGAATAATACTTTTTGAAGAAAACAAAAGAACTTTCTGAGTTATAATTTGATCAAAATAATCAATTAAATCTTCTTTATCAAGTGTAAAAGAATTCTCTATTTCAATCGAATTTACTTGGAAAAAAGAGTGGAAAAAAAGAAGATAAACACTTCCAATAATCAAGAAGGAAAAAACAAGCAATCCAAAAAAAAGATTATTTTCAAATAAGCATTTTTTCTTTCTTACGCAATATTTTTTTCTAATTCTTTTTGTCATTTTTCCAGCGATAATCTTGTCTTACAAGTAGTTCTTCTGCTCTTTCTGGGTCACGCATAAGTGAGAAGACAATTTTTTCAGTTCTTATGCTTTGTGATCCTTTAACCAAAATGATGTCTTTTTCTTTAATGATCTTGTCAATTATATTAATTGCACCATTAATGTCACTAAAGGCGAAAACAGTCTTTTTGTTTTTTATTGCTACTCTTTTTACTTCTTCGCTAAACGAACCGATTGCAATAATAATATCTGCAACCTCTGCTGCCAATCTACCAATTTTTCTGTGTTCTTCTAAAGAAAACTTCCCAAGCTCCAGCATTTCACCAAGTACCGCAATTTTCCTTTCCCCACTGATGCTTTGAAGCGCTTTTAATGCAGAAACCATGGAAGATGGGGAGGCGTTATAACTTCCGTCTAGAATAACAGTATTTTTGATTCCTTTTATTGCTACAAGTCTTCCTTTTGCGGGCCTAATTTTTTCAATCATTTTTGGAATTTTCTGTGAATCAATTCCTAAAACAATTCCGACTGCAAAGATAGAAGCTGCAATGTAGGCGAAAGAATCTCCGATACAGCAAGATAAAAAAAGTGGGAAATCTTCTCCCTTATAACTTAGCACTAAAGAAGATCCGTTTATCGATGTTGTCTTAAAATCTTTAATTAAAACATCAGCGCCTTCCTTAAAACCAAAAGTGAGAGTACGTCTATCGGTCTTCATTTTAGAAACATAAGGGTCATCAGCATTTAAAATTGCTACTCCTCCGTACTGGAGAGCCTTTACTATTTTTTCTTTTTCGTTTGCAACTTCTTGCGGGGTTTTGTAAAACTCGATATGAACAGGTATCTCTCCAACCGCAGTTACAACAGAGATGTTAGGTTTTATGAACTTTGAAAAATAACCCATATCTCCCGGTTTGTCTGCAGCAAGTTCTACAACAACTATTTTTGGATAGTTTTTGTCTTTCTTAACTAGAAGCCATAACCCTTTTAAGATAATTGAAAGCCACTCTTTTGTATTAGTACCGCTTTTATTGGTTCTTAGAAATACAAGTGGCGCACCAAATTCAGTATTTAGATTTCCAAAACTTTTTTTAATCTGTAGCAGATCAGAAAAAGCAGTATAGATACCATCTTTTGTAGATGTTTTCCCTACACTTCCGGTAACAGCAATAATAAAAGGGTTATACCTTTTTATAATTAAAGAAGCAGTTATTTTCAGTAAAAATTGGAGTATTTTTTTCATTTTAGTTTTGAAGCGTTTTTGTATAAAAAATAAGGAATTTTTTTTACGGGAAAATCTTTTCCCTCCGGATAAACAAACTCTTTTCCCCCAAAGCTTTTTTTATATTCAGTAACTCCTGGAAATCGTTTTTCGTCAATCCCCCAAAAATCATAATATATACATCCCTCTTCTTTTGCACGTTCAATAGAACTAAAGCGTAGAAGTGCCGGTGCTTTTAGGTGACGCATTTCATAATCAGAAGCAGAGTGCAAGAAGGTTACTGTTTTATTAAAGTAAAGCAAGATTATTGCGGCAACTGTTTTTTTATCATAAACAGCAGAAATAATTTTTGATCCTTTAATCTGTAGTAGATTTTCAAAATAGTCTTTTTTATAGCTAAAAAATTTTTGTCTTTTTTTTGTCTTTAAAAGAAGATTGTAAAAATCATTAACATTTCCATTTTTAATCAAAACTCCTTTCTTTTTTGCATATCTTACATTGTATCGAGTTTTGGAATGTAATTCTTCTAAAATCTTATCTGTCGGTTTATCAATCCTAGAAATTATTGTCTTTTGAGGTTGAGTTCGTGAAAATTGAGGAATACCCTTATTAATTTTATAGATTGGCTCGATGCGTAAAAAAAGATAACCTTCTTTTTTTGTTTTGTTAATTAACTTTTCTATTAAGTTTTCTCTTGCTTTTTCTAAACTTGAAACAGGACCAAATGGTACATATAAATATTTTCCAAAAGGAGACTTCTCTTCAAAAAATTGACATATGCCAATGATTTCACCATTTTCTCTAGCTTCAATTCTTTCAACCTTTTGATATTTTTCTTTAAAATCACCCCAGAGCGAGGATTGCAAAAAAATACATTTTTCGGAAATTAAAAAATCTTCCCACTCTTTTTTGTTCTTATTTTCACAGATCTCCATTTTTATAACTCTAGATCAGCACTTATTTTTTGCATCGCAGATAATCCAATTTCAATAAACTCCTCGAGACTAAGATCTATCTCACTACAGGAACTGATAATATCACGCTCGGCACCTTTAGCAAATGATTTTTCTTTAAATCTTTTTAAAACAGACTCCGTCGATAAATCTTTTATATTTTTTGAGGGTAAAACTAAAGTACTGGCAACAATAAGGCCAGTCAAAGGATCGGCACAGTATATTGCTTTTTCAAGCAAAGTGTTTCTTTCTTTTTTAGTTTCTTTGTTATGTGCAAGAGTAGCGTTGATAATCTCTCTTGAAAAACCTTCTTTTTCTAAAATTTCTGCTCCTTTTTTTGCGTGAAGTTCCGGATTTTTTTGATAATCAACGATTTCCATATCAATGTCATGGACAAGTCCCGCCATACCCCAGAGATCTTCATCTGTGTTGAATTTTTTTGCAAGTTCACGCATCAAGGCCTCTACTGCGAGCATATGCTTGATGCTATTTTTATTATTTACATATTTCTTTATTAAAGAAAGTGCTTCTTCCCGATTCATATTATTTTTTTGGTTTCATTAAGGGGAATATTTGACATTCGCGACCAGGTTTATCCATTAAGAAACTAAAGACGCGTTCTGACATCCCAAAACCACAAGTTGGAGGCATTCCGTGTTCAAGGGCTTCGATAAAATCGGCGTCATACATTTGTGCTTCTTCATCACCAGCATCTCTTAACTTTTGTTGTTCTTCAAAGCGCTCTTTCTGGTCTATTGGATCGTTAAGTTCACTATATCCGTTTCCAAGTTCAGAACCAGCGAAAATAACCTGGAATCTTCCAGTTACTTTTGGATTTTTTTCGTTCTTTTTAGCTAACGGAGAAACCTCTAAAGGAACATTAATTAAAAAACCGGGGCCGGCAATTTTTTTTCGACAGTACTTCCAAAGAGTATCGATTGCCCTTCCTTTATTAAATCCTTTTTTGTCATACTGGATACCAAGCTTATTAAGAGCTTTTATCATCCCTTCTAAATTTAACTCAAAAATATCTACCTTTGTTTCGGATAAAATAATGTTTTGGTAGTCATATCTTTCCCATTTCTTAGAAAGATCAACATCGAATCCTCTAATTTTAAACTTCAATGTACCAAAAGTTTTCTCGATTACATATTTATACATTTCTTCTACTAAATCCATTCCTGTCTTGTAATCAGCATATGCTAAATAGAATTCCATTTGAGTATAGTCTTGGAGATGTTCTGGACTCATTCCCTCATTACGGAACTGTCTTCCAATTTCAAAAGTTTTTTCGAAACCGGCGACCATAAGTTTCTTTTGCCAAAGCTCTCCCATTGAAATGCGTAAATAAACGTCGATATCTAGCGCAAAATGATGGGTTTCAAAAGGTCTTGCATCTGCTCCACCGGCGGTGGTTTCCAGAACGGGAGTTTCAACCTCTAGAAATCCCTTTTTCATCAAAAATTCTCTTACGGAATTCCAAAAAACAGACTTCTTGTGAAACATTTCTTTTATTTCGGGGTTAAAAAGGATATCTAGGTATCTTTTTCTCAAACGCTCTTCTTCGTCTTTTAATCCATGCCATTTTTCGGGAAGTGGTAAAATACTTTTCGAAAGCATCTTGTAATCATTAATCTTCAGTGTTTTTTCACCTTTTTTTGTTAAAAAAAGAACGCCTCTTGCTTCAATAAAATCACCAACATCAAAAACCTGAGAGAAAAACTTATATCCCTTCTCACCCACAGAGTCACTGGAAATAAAAGCTTGGATAACCCCAGAGCCATCTTTGATTGTAAAAAAAGTTAAACGTCCATGCTTTCTAAGCATCATGATTCTTCCTACTAGGTATAGTTCTTTTTCGCTGCTTAAAAGTTTATCAAAATTTAAAAGACACTCTTCTACGGTATGTGTTCTATTCGTTTTTTCTGGATAAGGAGATAATCCTGAACTTTTTAATATTTCTATTTTCTTTATTCGATTTTGACGAATTTCTTCTTTTCTATTCATTTTTAAAGTATTTTTAGAATTTTAAATTTTTTCTCTCCTGATGGAGTATTAACAACACAAATTTCTCCTTTCTTTTTTCCTAAAAAGGCTTTACCCATTGGTGAATCACAAGAAATTTTGCCAGAGAATGGATCTCCATCTGTTCCTCCAACAATCTCAATAACGTTTTTTTTCTTATTAATCTCAACTTCAAGTCGTGATCCAATCTGTACTACATCACTTCCTTCTGAGGACTCAATAATAGTTGCTTCTTTTAATGTTTCACGTAATCTGGCAATCTTTGTTTCTAAAAGATTTTGTTCATTTTTTGCGTCATCATAGGCAGAATTTTCACTTAAATCTCCAAAAGAAGCAGCAAATTTTAATTTTTCGGCAACTTCCTTTCTTTTTTCTTTTTCTAAATAAGACAGTTCTTCTTTTAACTTTTCAACTCCCTCTTTTGTAAAACATTTTTTCATTTTTTTGAACTATTTTTTGTTAAAAAATACTCTGTAAGTATATCACGTGCAAGATGAGTTGCAACTGGAGTTACTCCTTTTACTTCTTCAATAATCACGGTCATTACGATTTCTGGATTATCATAAGGAGCGAAAACAGAAACCCAGTTATGATTAATTCCCGGTTTCGATGTTTGTGCTGTTCCAGTTTTTGCTCCCGATGAAACGGGAAGAGTTTGCAGTGATCTTGCCGTACCAATTACTGTTGTTTGTTTCATTCCTTCTTTAACTACTTGAAGGTTTTCTGAAGAGATAAAATCCTCTCTTACAATTTTTGGTAATCTTTTTTCAGTAATTTCTCCGTTGTCGTCGATGATTTCTTTAACTAAATAAGGAACAAAAACTTTCCCGCCATTTATGAGAGCAGAGAAAGAAACGGCAAATTGCAGTGGTGTTGTTGAAAGAAATCCTTGTCCGATCGATAGATTATATGTATCACCAATTCTCCAGAAATCATTCAAAGATTCTTTTTTCCATTCTGGGAACGGTATAAATCCTTCTTTTTCTCCAGGGATGTCTATCCCAGTTTTTTCTCCCCATCCAAAAAGTGAAAGATATTTTCGTATTCTTTCTGATCCAAGTCCTTTTTGATCTTCGTATCCTCCGCCGATTGCATAAAAATAAACATTACTTGAAACTGCGATTGCCTCGCGCATATCTCTCCATCCGTGAGCTTGAAAATCACGAAAAATCGTTGGCTCTGAAGGATTCCAAGGATTTGGTATAGAGATATATCCTGGACTGTGTATCTTCTTTTCTGGTGTTATAATCCCCTCTTCTAAGGCCGCCGCAGCAAGGAGTGGTTTTATAACTGATCCGGTCGGATATCCAGAAGATATTACACGGTTAATAAAAACTCCGTCTTCGTTTCCAAAAAGATCTGCAAAAACTTCTTGACTTGTGTTCTTTTGAAATAAATTATTATCATAGCTAGGAATACTAACCATTGCCAAAATTTCACCGGTGTTTGGATTAAGAGCAATAACGGCTGCTTTTTTTGAACCGATTTCTAAAAGTTTTTCTTTTGCTTTTTCCTCGATGATTTCTTGTAAATTTTTGTCTATTGTTAAAACAATATTTTCTCCTTCACCAGAAGAAGATATAATTTCCTCCGATTTTATATTACCAAAAACATCTCTTTCTATCTGAGTTTTTTCTCCAACACGAGTTAAATAGCTTTCATAATATCTTTCAATGCCAGTTTTACCAACATAATCGTGAATAGTATATTTACCAGGGTTTTGCTGAAGTAGCTCTTTGTCAATCTTCCCGGTATAACCAATAATATGTGAAAATACTTCTCCCTCTTTATAATCTCTGGCGTTTGTACTGTTAATATAGAACCCGATCAGTTTATCAATCTTTGTTTCAACTTGTACAAGCTCTTCATGAGTTAGATTTTTTTTAATTATGACAACGGAGGAAGAATCTTCTTTAATTTCAGAGAGAATTTTGTCAACATCTTTTTTAATAATTTCAGAAATAACTTCAAAATCTTCTTCCTTTGCCAAGGAAAGCTTTCTTTTGTTAAAATAGAGATTGTATTGTGGTGCGTTATAAACTAACTGATTATAATTCCGGTCATAAATAATTCCGCGTGAAGTTTGCACAGTTGAAATAGAAAGAATATTCCTTTTTGCAAGATCAGAGTAATACTCGCCTTCGACAAACTGCATTTGAAAGCTTTTACTGAAAAGCAAAAAAAACAAGGTAAAAACAATAAAAGAAAAAATTCTAAGAGTAGTAAGTGGTAAAGAAATTTCCAATCTTTTTTTAGAAGTTCCAAATTCATCTTCTTTTTTCTGAGCTAGATTATCTAAAAAAATCTCGTGTGGCTCAATATCCCTTCTGTTTTTGTTATTCAAATAGAAAGACTTTGACATATTTTTTTAAGATAACTTTTAATAGAAAAGAGAAAAGAAGAAAAACTACAATAAAAAATCCAAAAGGGAAAAGCGTATTATAAATATCAAAAAATATTCCAAAAAAAATAGCCAAAAAGTAACCAAAGGAACTTTCTTTTTTCTCACCAACATTAAAAAAGAAAAGAAAAAGGAAAAGTATTAAAAAAGAAAAAAATGTTAAAGCAGTGGAAACTAAAAAACTAAGTATAAAAAAAAGAGTGAGTAAAATTAGAAAAAACTTAATTGTTTTCATTAATCAACAATAAAAAGATAATTTAAACTACGATAGTTAACTCCTTGCCATATTTTTGCGCTTTTAAAAGCTTCGATGTCAGTATCGGTTATTTCGTAAACTCTGCCGACATAAATTTCTTTTGTGATCGCTCTCTCACTTGGGATTGTAACTACATAATCACCGTAATTAAGTTCTTTGTCTTTTGGAAGTAGTTCCACAAAAACACCTCTTCCGTTTCCTCGGAGAACTCCTATCGGAAGATCTATGTTTTGAACTTTAATTTCAACAGCACTATCTAGATTTATAACCAATCTAACCTTAGAAACATTTTTATTAATTATTTCTTCGACAACTCCTATTAGAACTCCATCCTCATTAATTACCGCCATCCCCTCTTTTAAAACATTTTTGTGTGTTATAAAAACCTCTCCAGAGAGAAGATCTTTACCAATAACCTTAGAGAAGACAAGGTTTGTATCTTCTGGTAAATCAAAATCAAGCGCTTTTTTAAGAACCTTATTTTCCTCTTTTACTGATAGAAGCAACGAAACTTCTGATGATAGTTTTCTATTTTCTTTTTTTAAGACTTCAATATTTTCTTTAGCAATATTCATATTTGTAAGAATTTGCAGATTTAAAGAAAAGTCAGATTGCTTTTTTAAAAGAAGTTCTTGTATTGGAGAGAAGAAAAGCAAACACTTTTCTCTTATAATATTTGAGGATTTAAAAAAATAGATGGAAAATAGAAAAATAACTAAAAGAAGAACAATCCAAATAAAAAAATTTCTTTTTTTTCTCATTATTTTGTTATATCAAACCTCTTCTTTTTTGTCTATATTACAATATAAACAAAAAATTGGAGACAAGTTACGGGGGCTACCTACTTTCGCGGTAAACCACTATCATCGGCCTTAGGATATTTCACTTCTGTGTTCGGAATGGGAACAGGTGGAGCAATCCTAGTATAGCCCCCATAATCTATCTCCAATTTAAAATAATAATCATTAACTACTAGCCAAAACGCACGACCGATTAGTACTGCTTGGCTAAAAATGTTACCACTCTTACACCTACAGCCTATCAACCTCGTAATCTTCGAGGGGTCTTATGAGTTCTAATCTTGGAGTAGGCTTCGCACTTAGATGCTTTCAGCGCTTATCCTTTCCCAACTTAGCTACCCAGCAATGCTCTTGGCAGAACAACTGGTACACCAGAGGTTGGTTCGTCCCGGTCCTCTCGTACTAAGGACAACTCTCCTCAAAACTCGACGCCTATGGCAGATAGGGACCAACCTGTCTCACGCATGTTAATTCTATTGTTACCAATAGCACGGACTATACCATCACCCGATACCCGAACTTAGAAAAATTCATATTCGTGGTTTTTAATATCGGGGGGCGGCGTTTTGTTCTCCTTTTTAGTGAAGAACCTCCTCTTTCGAGTCAGTCTCTACGGGGTTAATCTTGAAACAAGATAACTTCCCTCGGCATTGTCCTAACATATGACAGGTTGGTTTGCAAATACAAATTACAAACACGTTAGGATTTCACCGATATGAGCCGCCTTTTTGTAAACAAAAAAATGTTTACTTGCCCGTACAATCTCTCGTACGAGCCGCCTATAATTACTTTGACGGTCTGAACCCAGCTCACGTACCTCTTTAATTGGCGAACAGCCAAACCCTTGGGAGCTGCTTCACCCCCAGGATGAGATGAGCCGACATCGCTGTCATTTTCTTCTGTTACCAGAAGGATCGGACTATATCTTCATCCTGTAAATTTTTACAGGAGATCGGCGTGTAGTCTCTACGGGGTCAATCCCATTAATATAACGGAACGACTTCCCACGGTATTGTCCATGATTTAAATATATCACAAGATATACGACTAGTACATGGAGTTCACCGTTACAGCCAATTTTTTCTTGTAGGAAATTACTTTCCTAGGCACCCCGATGTCAATAAATGAAGTTAAGGTGCCGAACAGGGCCGTTGATATGGACTCTCGGGCCCTACTAGCCTGTTATCCCCGGGGTAGCTTTTAGCTGATGATCTCCGCATTTTCTATAAAAATACGTCGGTTCACTAAGCCCTACTTTCGTATCTGCGCAACATATCCGTCTTGCAGTTAAGCCAGCTTATGCCTTTGCACTATCACTCCGATTTCCATCCGGAGTTAGCTGACCTTAGGACGCCTCCGTTACTCTTTAGGAGGCAAGCACCCCACTCAAACTGACCACCTGACAATGTTCTTCCACTGCTGGTAGAAGTTAGAATCAAGACCATAGAAGGGTGGTGTCTCATTGACGACTCCACTTTACCCGAAAATAAAGTATCAAAGTCTCCCACCTACGCTTCGCATCTATAGTCAAGACCCAATATCAGGATACAGTAAAGCTCCCGGGGTCTTTCCGTCTAGCCACAGGTAACCGGCATCTTTACCGGTATTGCATTTTCACCGAGC
>CAYQSS010000002.1:0-35897 GCA_964420305.1 uncultured Candidatus Saccharibacteria bacterium
TGGCATATGTTGATCCTGATGAAAGCTGCTTTGAGGGTAAAGATGAGGAGGAAGAGAATAATGAAGACAACGAGGAGGAGGAAGAAGAGGAGCAAGATAATGAAAATAATGAAGAAGAGATATCCGATATTATCGTTAGTAATGCAGAAATTTATTATCACATCTTACTTCTTCGAGAAATTATAAATTCAGATGAAGAAAACAAAGAAATATTTGATAAAACTATCGTCAGTAATGCAGAAATTTTAATAGAAAAAATATTAGAAGAATATTTCACAACCGATCTATCAAAACCATCATTTATAAATTAAATTAACAAAATATGAAAAAAATAATTATTATTTCTTTACTTCTTTTCCCTTTCTTCGTTTTTTCTTCAGAAACAACCTTCCCGGAAGAAGAAGCAGGAATTTCTGCCTACACAAAAACTGAAGACATAAATGAAGATAATAATGTTACAAAAATAAATGAAGCTGTTGCTTTTTTTGAGTCGTTGGGAGACGGAATGCTTGTGGAGAATAAAAGTACCCACGCTATTGGTAAAGTCCCTGTAAAAATTGAAATTGAAGACTATTCTTTTTATCTTTACCCTTTTGTCTATATCGATTTAGAGGGCTGGATTGTCGCTTATTTCCATAAAGATGATCCTACAAGTAAAATTATACAGTGGACAAATTATGCTCCCTCAGATATATCTTCAAGCATCCTCGAAGATGCTTTGTCGAAAGTAACAACAGAACTTGCTCTTACCTACTCTTCTTTAGATTATTATCACTTCCAATATCCAGAAGCAAAAAAAATGACTATTATTATTGACACCGTCATTTCACACGAAACTTCTGTAAATAATTTTTCAGTAACTATCCCTGGAACAACCTACGAATCTTCTTATTCTCTTTTTTATAACCAAAAACTTCCTTCTTCTGCATATTGTCCGATTGAATTACTGGTCGATGGAGAAACAATTCATAAAAAAGATGATATGGCAACTGGTTGGGACTGGTGCCAAGGAAAAGAATTTACATATGGCTTTTATCCAGAAGATGTTTTTACAAAAGAAAAACCACATTCAGTGGTTCTTAAAGATCGAGCTAGTAAGAATATAAGGCAAGGGGCAGGAACAGTTATCTTGTACAGCGATTAGACCAAGGGGAATTCCTTGAAATATGTTAATTACTAGGATTGATAATCCTTGAAATATGCCAATTTCAAGGATTTTAATTATTAGAGAAAGTTATCTAGGTTATAAAATCAAGATAGTTTTCTGAGTTTATAACTTCAAATTTTGAATTTGGGTAATTTTTCTTCCAATCTTTCGGAACTTTTACCTTCTCATCTCTCCATTTGAATTCATATCCAAAGAGACTGCCATCTCTTTCTTCAATAAAGTCTATTTCCTTCCCCTCCCATGTACGCCAAAAATAATTATTCGCGTAAATATTCTTGTAATTTTGTTTTTTGATTCTCTCTATAACCAAGAAATTCTCCCACAGCCTTCCGACATCATCACGTATTTCTAGTGGGTTAAAGTTTGCAATCACAGCATTTCTTATCCCATTATCAAAAAAATAATACTTACTTTTTTTAGTTATTTCTTTCCTTAGATTACGGCTAAAGCCTCTTAGATTAGTCAAAATAAATGATTTTTCAAGCAGGTCAATATACCTTGCCACTGTTTTATAATCCAACTGAAGTTGCTGTCCAATTTCAGAGAGAGAAACCTCACTCCCAACCTGAAAAGCTAAAAGGCGCAAAAGGTCTAAAAGGACTCTTGATCCTTTTACTTTTTCCATTTGCAAAATATCTTTTAAAAGATAAGAATTAACAAGCTCATTTAAAATTCTTTTCTTATCATCAGTATTTTCCGCGGAAACAACTTCCGGATACCCTCCATAAATTAAGTATTTTGGAAGATTATTTTTAAGATCGTATCTGTTGTATAAATCTAACAACTCGATCTGGGAAATTGGGAAAAGAGTCAAAACTATTTTTCTTCCGGTAAGTGGTTCTCCTATTTGACCCGCTAAATCAAACGAAGAGGAACCTGTCGCAATAACTTTAATGCCTGGAACCTCGTCAACCATCATCTTCAGACCATCTCCAATGTTCTTTATTTTCTGTGCTTCATCAATAGCAATTAACTCATATCCCGCAACGTATTCTTTTATTTTTTTAATACTTTTAGAACTAATCAGTTCTGCAACATCAACATCATCTCCTGAGTCAAGTCGGTAATTAAAATTTTCTCTTGTTTTTTCCAGGTAGCTTCTTAGAAGTGTAGTTTTTCCAACCTGCCTTGCTCCATATATAACCAAAACTTTGTTTGGCTTTAAATAAGAAGTTAAATTACTATAATATCTCTTTATATTCATACTGTTAATATAGCAAATCCTTGAAATATGTCAATTTCAAGGATTAGTAACCAGAAAATATTTTATCTTATGTGGAAGTAACCACGCCCAAAACTGCCAAATACTTCATTAAATGAACATAAGTATAAAAGAGAATTGTTATTGATATTGCGATAAAAACGCCTGTATAGTGATTCATAATTTATTTAATTATTAACAAACGCTTCCTTTTTCTTCCCAGCCCCCTCAAATATTATTTCACTATCTTTTGCTTTAACAACTACTCTCGCCCCTCTTTCAATTTTCCCAGAAATAACCTCAAGAGCCAAAGGATTGAGGATCTTCTTTTGAATAATACGTTTCATTGGACGTGCTCCCATTTCTCTATCAAACCCTTCCTTGCTTAAAATATCTTTTGCTGACTTTTGGAAAGTAACAGAAACACCGTTATTAGCTTTCATTCTTTTTATTACTTTTTCAAGTTCTAAATCAAGAATCTTTTCAATTTCTTTTTCTGACAGATGGTTAAAAATTATTGTTTCATCAATACGATTTAAAAACTCTGGGCGGAAAGTTCCCTTAATCGCTTCCGTCACCTTGTCTTTCAAAGATTCTCGAACGCTGTCTTTTTCTGTCGCGCTAAACCCCAACGCTCCCATTTCTGTAATGTATTCAGACCCAACGTTAGAGGTCATAATGATAATTGTGTTTTTAAATGAAACTTTCCTTCCTTTAGAATCACTCAGTCTTCCGTCTTCTAGCACCTGTAAAAGAATATTAAAAACATCAGGATGTGCTTTTTCTATCTCATCAATTAAAACAACACTGTACGGTCTTCTTCTTACCGCCTCGCTAATTTGTCCTGAATCATCGTGTCCAATGTATCCTGGAGGAGCACCAATCATCTTTGATACAGAGTGTTTTTCCATGTATTCTGACATATCAACGCGAATAAGCGATTCTTCACTTCCAAAAAGAAAATCTGCAAGAGCTCTCGCTGTTTCAG
The DNA here is from genome assembly GCA_964420305.1 of uncultured Candidatus Saccharibacteria bacterium. Lineage (GTDB taxonomy): Bacteria > Patescibacteriota > Minisyncoccia > Minisyncoccales > PWPS01 > PWHW01. The sequence continues at coordinate 3,358 of CAYQSS010000002.1, forward strand.
TCTTCCCAACTCCAGTTGGTCCTAAGAAAAGAAAAGATCCAAGAGGCCTGTTTTCATCAGCAACTCCTGCACGAGAACGACGAATAGCATGAGAAATTGCAGAGAGCGCTTCTTCTTGGCCGATCACTCTTTTTCCAATAATATCTTCCATCTTCTTCAGTTTTTTTGCTTCTTCTTCAAGCAAACTGGTAACCGGAATACCGGTCCATCTTGAAACAACACCAGCAACATCTTCTCTGGTGACTGACTCTTTTAAGACCGCTTTTTTCTTCTGAAGATTCTTTAACTTTTTTTCTTCGGAGTTAAGTTCCTTATTCAGTTCCGGTATCTTCCCATACTTGATTTCAGCTACTCTTTGCAAATCCGCCTCTTGCCCTGCTCTTTCTGATTCATATTTTAGAGTATCTATCTCATTTTTAATCTCTTTTATTCTCGCTATTGTTTCTTTTTCTGCTCTCCAGCGAGCATCAAGTTCTTGAGCTTTTTCCTTGAGATCAGCAAGTTGTCTTAGAATAACCTTCTTTCTCTTTTCTGTCTCATCTCCAGTGCTGTTTTTCAAGGACTCCATCTCAATCTCTAAATCTTGTATCTCCCTTTTAAAATCTTCTAATCTTGCCGGTTGTGATTCTACTTCGAGTCGCAAAGAACTCATCGCCTCATCCATCAGATCTACTGCCTTATCGGGAAGAAAACGATCACTGATATATCTTGCTGACAGTTCAACGGCCGCTTTCAATGCTCCGTCTTCAATCTTTACTCCGTGGTGCATCTCATATTTTTCCTTAATTCCTCTCAGAATAAGAAGAGTCTCTTCTTCTGTTGGTTCTGATACAGTAATCGGTTGAAATCTTCTCTCTAGTGCAGGATCTCTTTCAATATATTTTTGATACTCTTTTAAGGTAGTTGCACCGATAGCACGCAGTTCTCCTCTTGCTAGATCAGGCTTTAGAAGATTTGAGGCATCTATTGAACCCTCTGCTGCTCCAGCGCCAATAATTGTATGTAACTCATCAATAAAAAGAATATATTTATCTTTGTGAGCTTTAATTTCTTTAAGCAGTGCTTTAATTCTTTGTTCGAACTCTCCTCTATATCTTGTTCCGGCAACAAGGGATCCGATGTCCAAACTTATCACCTCCTTATTCTTCAAACTCTCAGGAACATCTTTTTTAGCAATTCCTTGTGCAAGACCCTCGATAACCGCTGTTTTCCCAGTCCCTGCTTCACCGATTAAAACAGGATTATTTTTTGTTCTTCTTGATAGAACTTGCATCAACCGCCTCATTTCTTTTTTTCTTCCAATGACCGGATCTATCTTACCCTGACGTGCCATCTCTGTTAAGTTATTGGTATATTTTTCGATAACCTGTATTTTTGACTCTGGATGAGGATCAGTGACTGTTTGATTTCCGCGAATTTCTTCTAGAACACGCTTTACAGAATCATAATTTATCTTTTCTGCATCCATCGGATCTGGACCTCCTTTTCCTTGTGGAAGAAAGGTTGCTGTTTCTAAAATATCTCTTGCTCTTGCATCGGTAAGTAATATTCCTAGAAAGAGGTGTTCGATGGAAATAAACTTATCCCCCATTTTTTCTGCTTCTTCTCCGGCAAACTTTAAAACACTTGCTATTTCGGGAGAAAGATAAAACTGTCCAAAAGAAGTTTTTTCAATTTCTTGGGTTTTAGGAAGTATTTTTATCGAACGCTCTGTCCTTTTTTTAAGCATCTCAATATCAACCCCTAGTCTCTTTAAGACGTTAATAACAATGCTTTCTTCTTGAATAAGTAAAGCAAACAGAAGATGCAAAGGATCAATCTGTTGATTACCTCTTTTGTAAGCAATTTTTTGGGATGTGACAATCGCTTGTTGAGCTTTGTGTGTAAAATTAGCACCTGGTACTGTAGACATAAAATATTAGTTAAGTTAGGAGTATTATGATATCAGTTTTTGTCTTGAAAATCAAGAAACAAGTTCTCTATATATTCTCTAAATTTTATCTGCTCTTCAATGCTGTTGTTCACTTCAATGGCAATAGTTTCACTGAAGATAAACTTCGGAAGCTTTTTTAGGTAATCAAAATCACTTTCGTTCTCTATATAATGTAGATCATCCTTTTCCTTAAAAGAATATCCGCTTAAATGATTGCATTTAAAAAGCCCTTTGTCCTTCCGCCGGTTATAAACATAGTCATAATCAATAGACCCCCTGTCCTTTTCCTTTTGATAATGAGCTAGATCAATGCAAAAGCCGCCTATTTCTTCAACTTTTACGTTTTCAGCAACTATGTTGTCGGAGTTCATCTCCAAAAATAGGTATTGCAGAAATCCATCCCATTTTGAAAGAACATCAAAGTCGCTTTCGTGAATAGTGAAATACCTAGTTTTATATCTTTCAAAAAGAAATTGTAATTCGCTTTTCCCAAAATCATTACTAATATGAACAAGAGGAACCTTTTTTATTTTAGTTTTTTCTATTTCCTGATAGATCTTTTTTCTTTCCTCTAACGGCAAATATGGAAAAAAGAGACATACTTCTTCAAATTCTCTTTTTTTGATCTCTTCTACCTTGCTTTTACACTCTTTGTAATCATTCCCAGTGATTGATAACCAAATCTTTTCTCTGTTTTTCATTTTATCATAAACCAAAAATCCATTCCGCTAATAAGAATTCCTAGAAAAAGAATTAAAAGATTATTTTTCATAAGAATAATCTGTTAAAAAGAATAATAACGTAAGGTAAAATAATAATTGCAGCGAGAATAACTGCTCCGATACTGGCAGTTAACACCGCCCCAGCAGAAATATCTTTCATCTTTCTTACTTCTTCGCTGTAATCTGGTCTTAAGATATCAAGAATCCTCTCAATCTGTGAATTAATTAATTCTAAAGATAAAACCAAAACAACAACCAAAATTAAGATTGCTCTTTCTAATGATTGAAAGGGAAAGTAAAAAAGACAAAAAGCAACAAAAAAAGCGATGATAAAAAGAATTCTAAAAGATTGCTCAATAAAAGCTTCTTTAATCCCTCGGAATGCGTTATAAAGCGCGCGAAATAGTTTTTTCATATTATTCGTATCTTAATGCATCAACAGGTTCTAATTTTGCAGCTTGTTTGGCGGGTAGAAATCCGGATAGACAGCCAACAATAAAAGAAAATGAAAGTCCAAAAAGAATAAGCCACAGAGAGATATGTGCTTCAAGGTAAAACATTGCACCTGACCCAGAAAGAATCATTTCTGCAGAAATTGCGAGAAGAATCCCAAAAACAACTCCTCCTACTCCTCCCACAAAACCAATTATCCCTGCTTCAAAAAGAAAAATAGAAACAATGTGTTTTCTTTTTGCTCCCACTGCTTTTAGTATTCCTATTTCCTTTGTTCTTTCTTTTACCGAAGTATACATCGTGTTCATAATACCGATCCCACCAACAATAATCGCAATGCTGGCAAAAGCGATTACTGCTGCTTGCAGAACACCCATAATACTTGCCACCATATCCGTTACCGTCTCACTGGTCATCACCGAAAAGGAAGGTTTATCTTCGTTTCCTCTCCGCGTAACCGATGTTTCGAGCTCTCTTTCGATATTCTCAGCTACAGTATCGGGATCATATCCTGCTTTTATCTTTGCCATTGCTACCGGGCTTCCTTCTCTTTTGCCGGTAACATCACGAAAATCTGGCAAATCAAGAGCAATCGCCAGATCATCTTGCTGATTACCTAAAGAACGTAAAATCCCAGTAACAAAAAACTCTTTTCCTTTAATAACGATGCTATCTCCTACTGCTAGTTCAGGAAAAATCTTTTTCGGAACAAGATTCCCAACCAAAATCTCTCTTCTCCCTGATCTCGGAAAAGTCCCATCAACAACATCCCAGCCCATATTTTCTCTTAAAACACTTAGTCCTTCATTGAAATCAAGACCGTAAATCATTGCCGTTTCCGTTTCCTGAAAATGTCTAGCAATAATTCCTGAAAAAGGCATCTCCATCACACTTTCAACTCCATCGGCTCTCCCTATTGCTTCAATATCACGATTATCAAGCTCGATCCCACCCATCATCGTAGTCATCATATCAGAAACATCTCCTGGGAAAACCATCACCATATCACCTCCCATCATCTGTAATTCACTCATAACAGAATTTTTTAAACCTTCACTTAAAGAAAGAAGTGAAATAACTAAAAATATACCAATCACGATACCTAAAATCGTAAGCCAGCTTCGCAAAGAACGAGATCTTAGATTTTTAAAAGCTATTTTAAAATATTCACTTGTCATCTATTTCACCATCTTTTATTTTTATAACCTTACTGGCAAATGTTTTTAGGTCTGCATCGTGCGTAACAACAATTACTGTCCTTCCTTTCTTATTCAAATCTTTTAAGATGTTCATAATCATTCCTCCTGTTTTTGAATCAACATTTCCCGTCGGCTCATCGGCAACGATTATCTCCGGATTATTAACCAAACTCCTTGCAATAGCCACTCTTTGACGCTCTCCTCCAGAAAGCTCTGCGGGACGATGATTCATCCGCTTTTCAAGCCCAACAGAAACTAAGAGATCTTTTGCTCTCTTTTCTCGTTCTTCTTTTTCTGTCCCTTGAAAAATAGTTGGAAGAATCACATTCTCTATTGCCGTAAGATGGCTTAGGAGATTAAACTGCTGAAAGACAAATCCAATCTTTTTTCCTCTTACCTCGGCCAGTTCATCCTCGGAAAGTATAGAAACGTCTTTCTCTTCTAAAATTATCTTTCCCGATGTAGGGACGTCTAAGCAACTAACCATATTTAGAAGTGTTGATTTTCCCGATCCACTAGGACCCAAGATAAGAGCGAAGTCCTGTTTTTTAATTTCTAAAGTAACTCCTTTTAAAACATCAAGTTTTATCTTTCCTAAGAGATAGGTTTTCCAAACATTTTGCAGTTCGATGATGTTTTCCATTTTTTAATCAATAATAATTTTTTCGCCCTCAGTAACTCCAGAAATAATCTCGATCATCCTTCCTTCTCCTCTTAATCCGGTAATAATTTCTTTTTCAACTTTCTCTCCATTTTCTAGAACAAGAACAAAGCTTTTCCCTTCTTTTTTCCGAATTACCCTCTCTGGTAAAAGAAGAACATCTTCTTTTTCTGCTGTTTTTATTGTTACATCAACAGTCATCTGTGGTAAAACTTTTTCTGGATATTCGTCAAGAATAACTTTAATCCCATAATAAATTACACCGTCAATAACTTTCCCTGTAGGGTTTATAAAAACCACTTCCCCTTCAAATTCTTCTGAAGGAAAAGCAACAAACGATGCCTTCACTTTATTCCCAATACTAACTTTAGAAATATCTCCTTCATAAATATCTACAGCAATTTGGATATCCTTTTCTGGGACAATTATTGCAACTGGGGATCCAGGAGCAACAACTTCTCCGCCAGAAACTAAGATGCTGGAAATAATTCCTGCTACTGGACTCTTTAGTGTCGCATCAGCAACTCTGCTCCTCAAAAGACTTACTCTTGCCTCGGCTTGTGTAACTGCAGCTTCTTTTATAAGTCGGTCTGCACTATCTGGGTTTGCGGTAACTCTTAACTTTTCTGCCTGAGCCTGATTTAATGCGCTTTCTGCTGCGTTAACACTTCCCTCTGCAGAAATTAACATTGCTTCTGCCTCCACATTAGTTGATGATATTGAGCCGATAAGTGTCACAACTTCGCTAAGTGATCCGTTGACAAGCCCTCGATAAGTACGAAGAGCTTCTTTATCAGTACTTGAAATTCGGTCTTTATAGAAATCAGAATCAGCAACACTAATAATATTGTCTATCTCGCTAATTATTATCTTTAGTGCGCTTTCCACGTTCTCTAGTGCATCTTCCTTCTCTTCATAGCTAGTTATTCCAGCCACCTGATCCTTATAACCCTCAATCTCCTCTACTTTTTCTTTAATTGTATCTCTACTTTTCCTTCCGGAGTTTGTTTCAGAAACAACAAGCCCAGTAAAATAAGTATCAGTTAAGCTATCAACTCCTACTTCTACTCCTTTTACGGTAGAAAAAACACTTCCAATTAAAGTAGAGACATTTTGATATACAGTTTTTAGCATCTCATCAACAATTTTTTCTTGTTCTCTAAGATTGTTTTCGGCAGAAAATAGTCCTACTTCTGCTGATCTTACTGCTGAATCAACAACTTCTTCTTCTTCACTCGTCGCTCCTCTTAAAAATCGATCAAGTGCTGCTCTAGCGGAAATAAGTGCTGCTTCGGCCTCTCTCAAGGAAAGTTCTAGGTCTTTTTTGTCAACAGTAGCAATAATCGTACCACGTGCAACCTTCCCCCCTTCCTTACTTAAAACACTTTCTATTTTTCCTCCTTCTTTAAATCCTAGCTTCAGGTCATCTCCTTTTTCCGTTGAACCGGTCTCAAAAAGTTCTTGTGTCAAATCTCCTCTTGAAACCGCAGTAAGTTCTATCTCCTCTTTCCCGTTTTTAAAAATCAAGAAAGATAGAAGAATTAAAAAAACTCCAAACCCAATATAGTAGACTTTTTTATTTATTTTCTTTTTCATATATTTATAATTTTAGCTAACAATCATTATACTCTTTTAATTTTAAAAAATCAAAATCTGGTTCTAAGCTTCATTCTTAGAAATTCACTCTTTTTAAATAAAAAGAAGGATATTTCTATCCCTCTTACCAGTATAATATGATCTTTATCTCTTTCTCCACTGTGGTGCTCTTCTTGCCCTCTTTAGTCCAGGCTTTTTCCTCTCTCTCATCCTTGGATCTCGTGTTAGATATCCGGTTGTTTTAACTTGTTTGCGTAAGCTCTCATCGAAAACTACAATCGCACGAGCAATCCCATGCCGAACTGCTTCTGCCTGAGATTTTGTTCCACCACCTTTTACTTTTGCAGAAACAGAAAACTTCCCCAATATTGAAAGATCAACTAGTGGTTCTTTCACTGTTTTTTGAAGATCAAAGGTTGGAAAATATTCCTCAAGCTTTTTTTCGTTTACAGTAATCTCTCCATCTTTTTTCTCATAAAGACGAACAATACAAGTAGAGGTTTTTCTCCTTCCTACTGCTTGGTAGTATTTTGTCTTTTCTTTTGCTTTGGCTGGCATGTTTATTCTACTTTAAGTCTTTTTATTCTTTCTTTTCTTAATTTATTTTTTGGAAGCATTCCGTAAACCGCCTTTTTAAGTGCAGCGGTGTGATCCTTTTCCAAAAGTTTGGTGTAAGAAGTTTCTTTTAATCCTCCTGGATAACCACTGTGCCTATAATACACTTTATCTTCTTCCTTTTTCCCAGTTACCACTATCTTCTCAATATTTTTTACAACAACAAACCCGCCTTGATCTTCGTGTGGTCTGTAGCTTTCCTCATCTTTTCCCATCAAAAGAAGCGCTATTTCAGTAGCAATTCTTCCTAGGGATTTCTTTGTCGCATCAATTGTGTGTGTTTTTCTGATCATAATTATACAAATTCAATAATGGCCATTCTTGCCCCATCTTCTTGACGAGGACCAAGTTTTAATATCCTTGTATATCCTCCATCTCGCTCTTTATATCTTACACCAATATCTTTTACAAGTTTTTTGGCAACATCTTCAGATAATCTGCTAACCAAAACTCTGCGGTTATAAATAGTGTCTTCTTTAGCCCTAGTAACTAGCTTTTCAACAAAAGACCTTAACTCTTTCGCTTTTGCTTCGGTTGTTTTAATCTTTTCGTTTAGGATAAGAGCACGAGCAAGCGAAACTAGAAGCGCGTGGCGCTGATCTTTCTTTCTACCAAACCTTCTTTTGTTTTTTATTCTCGGCATTATTTTTCTTCTTTTAATTGAAGTTTTTTCTTCTTCAGTGCTTTTTTAATCTCTTTTATTCCTTTCTCTCCCATTCCACTTAATTCACTAATCGCTGATTCTCTTTTTTTAATAAGTTGTTTTACTTTTTTGATATTATTATCTTTCAAAATATTTGCAGTTCGTGTAGAAATGCCAATCTCCTCAACACTAAGTTCTTCGTTTGTGTCTTCTTCTTTCGAATCTTCTTCTTTCTCCTCTTTTATTACCTCCTTCTTTTCCTCTTCAAAAGAAGAAAGTTTCTCAAAGTGATCTTTTAGTATTTCCGTTGCACGAAAAAACGCATCTTCGGGAGATATTGTTTTGTCAGTCTCTATCTCGATAAAGAGCCGATCGTAGTCAGTTCTTTTACCAACGCGCATATTTTCAACATGAAAATTTACCCTTTTTACTGGAGTAAATATCGAATCAATAATAATCTGTCCAACTTCCAGCTTTTCTTCTTTTCGGTCTTCCGCGGAAGAGTATCCCATTCCTTTTTCAATCTCTATTTCCATTTCCAGGACCGCTTTTTTATCGGTAAGCGTAGCAATGTGCACATCTGGATTAACAAGTTCAAGTTGAGTTGGAACTTCAAGGTGTGATCCCTTAACTTCCATCTCTCCTTTTACTTTTAACTTTGCAACTTGTGGTTCATCTGAATGGAACCGGAAACGAAGCTCTTTTAAATTAAGAATTATTGTAATTACATCTTCCATTACACCAGGAATTGTAGAAAATTCATGATTAACGTCAGTGATTTTGACTTTTGTAACTGCAGCACCGCCTAAAGAAGAAAGCAAAACTCTTCTTAAGCTGTTACCGATAGTTACCCCATATCCAGGATAAAGAGAATCTACTTCAAAGATAGCTTCATCTTCTTTCTCTTTTTTTACAATTTTTGGTTTTGATGGTAATGAAATCATATTTTTTTACGATTACCTTGAATAAAACTCAAAGACCGAAGAAATTTCTACAGGAGGATTAATCTCTTCAATTACTACTTCTCCTATAATCTTTGCCTCCATTTTCGTCACATCAAGTGTGATCCAAGAAGGAGGGGTAAAATTCTTCATTTTTGTACTAAATTCTTCAAAAATAGTTTTTTTCTTTTTTCCTGGTCGCAGAGCGATAACATCTCCTGCTTTAATTCGATAAGAAGATATATCAACTGGTTTTTCATTAACATGGAAAAATCCGTGACTAATCATTTGTTTCGCCTGTGATCTTGAAGATGCAAGCCCAGCACGATAAACCATATTGTCAAATCTACTCTCTAACTTCCTTAAAAGCTGATCACCTGCTGGTTCTACTTTGCTTTGCTTTTCAATTACTGCCGTCACATAACGTGCAAATTGTTTTTCTTTCAGATCATACCAGTAGCGAAGTTTTTGTTTCTCTAAAAGCTCTTTCCCGTATTGTGAAATGTGCCCTTTTCTCCTTTTTGGTTTTTGTCCAGGAGCATAGGGTTTTTTAATCATCGGACACTTCTGTGACTCACACTTTTCTCCTTTTAAGAAAAGTTTAGTTCCTACACGACGACATTTTTTACATTCAACAGATTTTCTCATGATAGTTAGACTCTTCTTGGTTTTTTAGGACGACATCCGTTATGTGGAATCGGTGTAACATCCTTAATCAAGTTTATAATAATATCTTTTGAAGCTAGTGCACGGAGAGCCGAAGACCTCCCTGTCCCTACTCCTTTTACAAAAACATCCATCTCTTTTGCCCCTATTTTTTCCGCTTTTTCACAGATCACATTGGCAACTTCTGAAGCAGCATAAGGAGTAGCCTTTTTGGTCCCCTTAAACCCTAAATTTCCTGCACTTGCCCAACCTAAAACCTTTCCTTGTTTATCGGTAAGGGTCATCATTGTGTTGTTGTAAGAAGCAGAAATATGAACATAGACGTAATCAACACCTCTCTTTTTTGTTTTCCCTTTTTTCTTTCTTACTGCATCAAGCTCATCCTTTTCAGCAAGGACTTCCTCTTCAGATTTTTCAATTATTCTTTTTTTCCCCATTTTTATTATCTAAATTTATTTTATTTTGGTGAAGGAGGTGCCTTTTTCCCTGACCCGGCAACTCTTCTTACATTTCCTCTTACAGTTCTATTATTTGTTCTGGTATTCTGTCCTCTAACTGGAAGCCCTCTTTTGTGCCTTACGCCTCTATAGCAATCAATGCGCTTTAACCTATCAACTGCGTCTCTCCTTTCGCGTCTCAGTTCACCTTCCGTTTTGTGTTTTTTCTCAACAATCTCTCTTATTCTCTTTGTTTCATCATCGGTAAGATCTGCCGTTCTTTTTGATTCATCAACTTTCGCTTCTTTTAATATCCTCTTACTAAGCGTAGGGCCAATACCGTAAATATAGGTAAGGGAAATAACTATTCTTTTTTCTTTTGGTATACTTGTTCCTGAAATTCTTGCCATGGTTTTTTATTTATCCTTGTCTTTGTTTATGTTTTTTGTTCTTACAGATAATAAAAACACGGTTATTCCTGCGAACAACCTTACAATCTCGACAAATCTTTTTTACTGATGATTGTACTTTCATAATCAATTTTATCTAAAGTAAAAAACTACAAAAAAAAGAGCCCCTTTTCACACACCTTATGTTAGGGTTTCTCGTTTTTGCGCAATTATCCACGATAAACGATTCTTCCTTTTGTTTTATCGTAATCATTCATCTCTACCGTAACTTTATCTCCAGGTAGAATCTTTATTCGGTGAATTCTCAACTTCCCTGCTAAATGAGCTCCGATCTCTGTTCCATCCTCAAGCTTTACTCTAAAATGCGTATTTGGTAATGCCTCGAGGACAACTCCTTTTTGTTTAATCGTATTAGAACTCATTACAGGTTAAAAGAATAACAATTTTTTTAATTTTTGTCAAATTGAAGTTTTACTTCAATTCTGTGTATTGATTGAGCAACTTTGCTTAATCCAAATGGTTTATTTCTGATAATTATTTCTCTTGCAGTAACCACATCTTCGATCATCTTTTTTGCCTCAAGAAAATCAAGTCCTTTTAGCTCTCTTTTCCAGTATTCTTTATCAATCTCTTCATACATATCTCCCGAGAACTCAAAAAGCACATCTCCTTCGCTTCCTTCAAAGTTTATTCTGGTAAAACTGATATTAACTTCTTCTGTTTCTTTCCGCCAAGTATAACCTTCTTCTAAGGAACCTAAGATAAACCCATTAATGTCTTCTTTGGAAATTGCAATTGCTTTTACAACAACGTCTAGTTTGAAATAAAAGCTTTCCCCATCCTCTTCGATCAGCTCTCGTTCAACAACTTCGACAGAATATTGCGCTTCGTTATCTAAGAAGTAATCCTCACTATATTTTTCCAAAAGAATGTCCTTTCCTTCGATAAAAAGAACTTCTTTCATTTCATTTTCTGCTTTTTCCATCGTGTCATCATCCAGATAAGGAACTTCTTTTAAGACACCTTCTTCTTTGATTAAAAAAGAAACCCCCTTTACGTTTCCGTAAATCGTCGTGCCGTGTAGCCCTGGAAGAGCAAATTTAGAGTCACTTGGAATGTTATAATCTTCCCCCGCCTCAGCAGCAACAACTTCTACAATATTACATCCTCCATCAACATTTTTCCCTGGAAGACTAAATCCGCTAACAGCAAAAAATATCTTTCCTCCATCAGATATAAAGCGAGTTCCACTAACAAAGTTTACCGTAGAATCTCGGTAATCTTGACAAACTTTTATCTCTCCCTTTGTTTTTCTCTCTAGCATTCTCCTTCCCTCAATATCAAATTTCTTCTGATCAGAAACTCTCTCGCTAAGCACAATACCCCTTATTTCCTTCTCCCCGATAGACCCAACGGTGCGAACCAAAATATCTTCTGCAATACGCACTTCTTCTGTATTTGGAGAAATAATAATCTCCGTTTTGAAAGAAATATAATAAAAGTATCCTCCAATTAAAAGAAGAGCAAGAAAAACTAAAGCAAAAAGTCCTTTTTTGCATTTTTTCCCTGTTTTTTCTAATCCACAAGACTTCTCTCTTTTAATATTATTTTCTGGTGGATAAATATCAATAACTTTTTCTCTCATTTTTTTAAAAAATTTCAACTTGATTTAATAACTTTTGAAACTCCTTTTCTTTTAAAGATGCTCCTCCGACAAGAAGCCCATCAAATCCTGCCTGTTTGATATAGGATAAGGCATTTTTTGCGTTTACACTTCCACCGTACAAAATCCTTAACTTACTTATATCTTGATTATTTTTTACAAGAACACTTTTTATAAAAAGCTTTCTTTTTTCTGCTTCTTCTCTGTCGCACGGATTCCCAGTACCAATCGCAGACTCTGGTTCATAAGCAATAATAACATTTTTTAAAGAAATACCACTTAATACTCCTAGTTGTTCTTTTATATCCTCTCCGATGCAAAATATTGGTGTTATTTTCTCTTTTAAAAGAGATTCTATCTTCTTTCTTAAAATATCTTCATTCTCATTAAAAATCCTTCTTCTTTCAGAGTGCCCTAAAATAACATACTTACACCCTATATTCTTTAACATTAAAGGAGATATTTCTCCAGTAAAAGAACCACTCCTTTCAAAGAAACAATTTTGTGCGCCAAGATCAGCTTTTCTTAATTTTATCTTACTTAGAAAAACAAAAGGTGGACAAATAACAACTCCCTTTCTATCAGAGAATTTGGCAATCTTAACCGCCTCCTCCTCTTTTAAAGGATTCATCTTCCAATTGGCAACAACAAGTGGTTTTTCCATAGTCACTGTTCTCTCAAATATTTTGCTGCTTCTTCCGGTTTAATTGTGGAAATCTCCATCCTTGCTCCAAGCTCAAATCCAGCCCAAATAGAAGTTTTCGGAAGAATTGTCCAGTGCCAATGATAATATCCGTGGTCCATTCCATCTGACGGGGCACAGTGAAGATAAAAGTTATAAGGGGGATCATTAAGGCCGTTGTAAATTTTAGAAAGAGCAGCCCTAAATACATCAGCTAACATATCAAGCTCTTCTTCATTAATCTCTTCAAAATAAGCAAGATGTTTTTTCGGAGAGATAATAATCTGAAAGGCAGCTTTTGAAGCAAAAGGACAAATAGCTAGAAAGAGATCGTTTTCGTAAACAATTCTTTCTCTCTTTTCCATCTCCCACTCATTCATCTGACAGTAAATACAGTTTTTCTTGTTTTCACTATACGCTCTTCCTTTTTCCAGTGCTTTTCTAAGATCGATATCAATAAGTGGGGTAGTTAAAATCTGTGAATGAGGATGAGGGATAGAAGCACCAGCTTCTACGCCGTGATTATGAAAAATAGAAACGTAATTAACATGTTTCTTTTCCTTAAGATCTAAATATCTTTCTTTATAAAGAGACAAGACTTCTCTTACTTTGTCTACTGGAAGTTGCCCTAAAGATTTATAGTGATCTTTGGTGATGACAACCTCATGATAACCGACAGCGTTCATCGTTTGATAAAGTCCATTTTCGTGTCTTTTATCAAGATCATCTGCGGGAACAAAGGCAGGGTATTTGTTGGGAACAGAAATAGCACTCCAATTTTCTGTTAGGGTTTCTACTTTTTTTCCATTTTCAAAAGAAACTATCGCATTTTTCAAATTTCCAAAATCACAAAAAGGACAATCTTTCTCTGGATTCTCTTCCTTTATTCTCTCTTCTTTCTTAAACATCTCCGGACGCTTTGCTCTTCCGGATGCTATTACCACCCAATCTCCAGAGGCAACATCACAGCGAAGCTCCGAAGGAAATTCTTTTTTTTCTTCATTCATGTTTTTAATTATACAAAAATACTGATAAATTTCAAATTCTAAAGTTTTGTTAGGACAAGTGGTCCGTTCTCGGTTATCGCAATTGTGTGCTCAAAGTGTGCAGAAAGAGAGTTGTCAGCAGTTTTAATTCCTGTTCCGTTATCAACTGGCTGTATTTCCTTCCCCCCGATAGAGAGCATCGGTTCGATACAAATAACCATCCCTATTTCAAAAGGAATGCCTTTCCCTCTTTTTCCTTCGTTAAAGACTTGCGGGTCTTCATGTACTTCTCTCCCTATTCCGTGGCCACAAAGGCCTTCGACAATAAAAAATCCGCTCTTTCTTACGTGACGCTCAATGGTATTCCCAACATCACCAAGGGTATTTCCTATTCTCGTTTTTTTAATTCCTCTTTTTAACGCTTTTTTAGTCTCACGAATAAGGCGCATTCCTTCCCCCTCCACTCTACCAATCGGAACTGTTACTGCCATATCAGTATGAAATCCTTGGTAATAAACACCTAAATCAAGAGAAAGAATATCTCCTTCTTTTAAAACATATTTTGAAGGAGTATCGTGAACAATAACCTCATTTATGCTAGTACAAAGCGCAGCAGGAAACCCTTTATATCCTTTAAAAGAGGGTTTTCCTTTCGCTTCCTTGATCAATTTTTCTGCTAAATTATTTAAACTTTCCGTAGTTACCCCAGGCAGAGAAGCTTTTTTTAACTCTTCCATCGTTTCTGCTAAAATCTTTCCCCCTTCTCTCATTATCTTTATCTCTTCTTTGCTCTTTAAGATCATATAAGTTCTTTTATCTCCCTTTCTATCTCCTTGAAAACATCCTCTACTTTTTGCTCTCCATTAATCTCAATTAAGTCATCTTTAGAGGAATAATATTCTACAACCGGTAAAACCTCTTTTTTAAACCACTCTAGTCTTTCTTCTATTTCTTCTTCCCTATCATCCTCTCGCCCTCTTTTTTTGAGCCTCAGAAGAGATTCTTCTTCACTAATTTTAATATAGATTACTTTCGGGGAAGAAACTCCAAGCATTAAAAAAAGCTCTTCGAGCATTTTTGCTTCGTAGAGCTTTCGAGGATTTCCATCAAAAATTATTCCTTTTTCTTCTTGGTTATAAAAATCTAAAATGCGCGGCATCCATAAAGAGAAAACCACTGGTGTGGGGATAAGTCCACCTTTTTTCAAGATTTCATTAATCTTTCTTCCGATAAGATCACTGTCTTTTGCTTTTTCACGTAAAAGCTCTCCGGTGTTTATAACCGAAAAATTTGTTTTTTCAGTTAAAAACTTTAGTTGTGTTCCTTTTCCACATCCGGGACGACCAATAAGAAAAATAACTTTCATATTATAATCCAAAATCTTCTATTTCTTTTAACACCCTAAAAAATACATCACTAATCGATCCCATGCCATCAATCTTGGCAATTCTTACTCCTTCCTCTTCCATGTATCTAAGCGCAGGAAGAGTGTTTTCTTCAAATTTTTCCAGTCTGATTTTAATCGTTTCTAAATCATCCATCACTCTTTTTTCGAGGGAGGAGCCATCCACCGGGCAAATAGTTAAATTTTTAGTTTCTTCGTTATCTAAAATAGAGTGGCGCATCAAAGAACAAACTCTTCTTCCACTATTCCTTTTTAGCGATTCTTCTTTGCTAATATCAAGAAAAATTACTAGAATTCCTTCTTTCCCGTAAGAGGAGAGCAAAAAGGGAAAAGCTAAAGCACCTTGCTCTTTTGTTCTTGGATAGCCATCAAGAAGAATAGGGTCACTATCGTCTTTTAATTTTAGGATGTTTTCTTGAACCACGTGGGCAACAAAAACATCTTCGCAAAGCAATCCTTCCCTCCATCTTCTTTCTTGTTCTTTTAAGAGATATTCTTCATCCCCAATCTTTATGCTTTCATTTTCCTTTGCGTTTAAAAATCTTTTTTCTAGGAGCTTACTTACTTCCAAGTGAATCATTCTTTTTTTGTCAGCAAGAAGAAGCGCCTGGGAACCTTTCCCAGATCCTGGAGGGCCAATGAGAATAACTAATTTGTTTTTTTTCATAACAAAATTAAATTGTTTCGTATTCTCTCATCTGTAGTTGTGCATTTATCTGTCTTATTGTCTCTAAAACTACACTAACAATAATGATTAGAGACGCTCCTCCGATAAGAAATCCAAATGCTTCAACGTTTGTGAAAGCAGAAATTGCCATCGGTAAAACAGCTACCGTTGCTAAAAACACTGCTCCTAAAAGAAGTACTCTGTTTAGAATATAGCTAATATAGTTTGCGGTTGGCTTGCCAGGCCTTATCCCTGGAACAAAACCACCCATCTTCTGCAAATTTTCAGAAACATTTTTTGGATCAAAGGTTACTGCGGTATAAAAGTAAGTAAAAAGACAAACTAAGATAAAAACAATTCCTCCGTAAACCCAAGTTATCTGCAAAATATCAGTAATTTTTTGTGCTGCAACTCCTAAAAACCCATCTACCCCGGTTAAAAATCCGAAAAGCATCGTTGGTAGAACAACCATTGACATTGCAAAAATAATTGGAATAACCCCTGCTGGATTCAAGCTAAGTGGCAAGTAGGTTGAAGCTCCTCCGTACATCTTCCTTCCTCTCACCCGCCTTGCGTAGGAAACAGGGATATTTCTCCTCGCTTCATTTACATGAACCACAGATGCAATAATCGGTAATCCGATAATAAAGAAAAGAATGTACATCGGAATCATGTCGGGATTAAACATAATATCACGCACCATCTGTCCAATATTTGCCGGAAGTGAAGAAATAATACCCGCAAAAATCAAAAGTGAAACACCGTTCCCTATTCCTCTTTCGGTGATAAGTTCCCCGATCCACATTAATAAGACTGTACCTCCCGCAATAACGGTTAAGATGTTTACCATTTCTAAAAATCCTAAAGGAGGTAAAACTCCTTGATTTTGAAAAAGAGAAAGCATCCCATACCCTTGTACAAGAGCAAAAGGAATTGTCATCAATCTTCCGTACTGATTTACTTTTTGTCTCCCCGCATCTCCTTCCTCGCGGTACATCTTTTGCAGTTTTGGCCAAACTAAAGTAAGAAGTTGTATCACAATAACCGAAGTGATATAGGGTCCAAGACCAAGCATCACAATCGAGAACTGATCTAAGGTTCCTCCAATTAAAAGGTCAGCAAACTGAAACATCTGAAAACGAGCAAAAAGTTCTTGCATTCTCTCTGCGTCAAATCCTGGCATCGGAATGTTTGCCATCAAGCGAAATACAGCAAAAGCACCAAGAACAAACAAAACTTTGTTTCTTAACTCTGGTACTTGAAATATCTTGAAAACTTTGTCAAACATATTTTATTTCTTCTTTTTAGTAGCTTTCTTCTTTTTTGGCTCTTCCTTTACTTCTTTTTTCTCTACTTTTTTTGGTTTCTCTTTTTTAACCAGAACTTTCTTTTCCATTATCTTTCCTCCAGCTTTTTCGATAATTTCTCTCGCACTTTTTGAAACCATACAACCCTTAAGATGAAATTTCTTCTCGGTCTTTCCCATACCAAGAATCTTAATCTCAGGCTTCTTTCCTTTTCTAACAAGCCCCTTGATAGAGAGTGTTTTCGGTTCAATAGTTGCTCCATCATCAAAAACCTTGTCTAAAACTGATATATTAATTGCCAAAACATTACTATTTGGAGAAAAGTTGTGTCCACGAAGTTTTGGATAACGCTTTAAAAGATCTCTTACTATTGGCCTCATCTTAGCTCCAGCACGAGATTTTTGTCCCTTAATTCCTTTTCCAGAATACGTACCTCTCTTTCCGCCTCTTCCGATACGTTTTTTCTGCTTAATCTTTGTTTTTGGTTTTACTTCGTGAATTTGCATACTATTTTTCAGTATTATTTTTCTCTGTCTTTTTTTGTGGTGCTGACTTTAAGCTTTGCAGTGCTTTTATCGTGGCTTTTGCGTTATTTAACTTGTTTCTCGTATTTCCTAAAATCTTTCCAGAAATATTTTCAATTCCCGCAAGATAACAAATTGTTCTTACTGTCCCTCCAGCGACAAGCCCTCTTCCCTCAGATTGAGGTTTTAAAAGAATCACTGCTGCTCCAAACTTTGCCTTAACTTCGTGTGGAATAGTCCCTCTTTCGTTAATATCAACTTTTACAATAGATTTTTGAGCCTTTTTAGTCGCTTTTTCAATCGCTTGCTGAACATCTTGTCCTTTCGCTGAACCAACACCAACTCTCCCTTTCTTGTCTCCAATAACAATTAGTGTCCGAAAACGGAGTCTTCTTCCTCCAGCAGTCATTCTCTCTACTCTGCTGATATCAAGAACCTCATTTTCAAATTCTTTTTTGATTTCGCTTTTTTTCATAAAACTTGAAATTAAAATTGCAGTCCACCCTTACGAGCTCCTTCAGCAACCGCCTTTACCCTTCCGTGATAAAGATATCCTTTGCGGTCAAAAACAACCTTTTTTATTTTCTTTTCTTCTGCTTTTTTAGCAATTCTTTCTCCAACTGCAAAAGCTTTTTCTGTTTTTTTCTTTTTATCCTTGTCCTTACAATCACTTTCAGCTAAAAGCGTTTTCCCGGTCGTATCATCAATAATCTGAGCATAAACATGGCTTAAGGAACGAAAAACTTGCAGACGCGGTTTTTCCGGCGTTCCGACAACACGGGATCTTATTTTCCTTTGCCTTCTCTTTAATTTTTCTTTTTTTTCCATGATATTATTATTTTCCTACACTCTTTTTACCTTCTTTAAGAACAACCACTTCATCCTTATATCTAATCCCTTTTCCTTTATAAGGTTCGGGAGGTCTGATACTTCTAATCTCTGCTGCTACTTTTCCAACAAGTTCTTTCTCAATTCCAGAAACAGTAATAATGTCCTTATTTATCTCAAAGGTAATCCCCTCAACTTTGTCAACTACAACCGGATGAGAAAATCCTACTTTCATTGTCATTCCTTCTCCTTGCTTTTCTGCGCGATATCCAACCCCCTTTATCTGTAGTTCTTTTTGATAACCTTTACTCACTCCTTCAACAATATTAAAGATAAGTGATCTTGTTGTTCCCCAAAAAGCCCTACTAGTTTTTGTTTTTTTCTTTTCCAAAACAATAATCTCTTCTCCTTCTTTCTGAACATCAATCACGCTAGGAATATCTAAAGAAAGCTCTCCTTTCGGTCCTTTAGCAGTAATCTTGAGATCTTCTATCTTTATCTCAACCCCTGCTGGTATTTTAATTGGTTTTTTTCCTACTCTTGACATAATTTTTACCAAATTTCACAAATTACTTCTCCTCCGAGACTCATTTCCCGCGCCTTTTTATTACTCATAACCCCTTTTGGCGTAGAAATAACTGACATCCCTCTTCCTCCTTTAACTTTTCTTAAATCTTTGCTCCTTTCGTATATTCTCTGTCCAGGGGAAGAAACTCTTTTTAAATCATTAATTCTTGGTGTTCCATCTTCTTCGTATTTCAAAACAACACAGAAGAATTTTCTTTTTTCTTTTTTCTTTTTTACCACCTTTCCGATAAATCCTCCTCTTTCTAAACACTCTGCTATTTCATATTTTAAATTAGAAAAGGGAATATCAACTGTTTCCTTGCTTACAGCTTGTGCTGTTTTTATTCTGTTTAGCATGTCTGCTATTGGATCTGTATTCATATTTTTTACCAACTTGATTTTCTAATTCCTGGAATCTCGCCTTTATTCGCCATTTCTCTAAAACAAATTCTACAAAGCTCAAACTTTCTTAAAACTCCTTTTTCTCTTCCACACTTAAAACACCTTCTAACGTTTCTTGTAGAAAACTTTGGAGTTAATTTTGATTTTTCTATTTTTGCTTTTCTGGCCATATTTTTACTTTTTTCCTTCAAAAGAAAGCGGCATGCCGATCTTTTTTAAAAGCTCAATGCTCGCATTCTTATCTTTTGTTGATGTTACAATAGTTATCTCCATTCCGAAAAAGAAATCAGTGTCATCGGCAGATATTTCTGGAAAAACCAACTGCTCTTCAAGACCGATGGTTAGGTTCCCCGTTTTATCAACAGAAGAAACCTTTATTCCTTGGAAATCTCTAATTCTCGGTAAAACTATGTGAATAAGTCTTTCTAGAAAATCATACATTCTTTCTCCTCTTAAGGTAACCTTTAATCCTATCGGCATCTTTTCACGCAAACTAAACCCAGAAACGGACTTCTTCGCAGCACAAATCTGTGGCTTTTGTCCGCTAATTGTCTTTAAGTCATCGGAAACTTTCTTTAACACTTCGTCTTTTCTTTTGGTATCCTTGGTTGTAAATTTACCCACTCCAACATTAATCACCACCTTGCTTACTTTAGGGCATTCTAAGACGTTCTTTAAGCCAAGCTCTTTTCTAAGTGCTGGTAAAATCTCTTTTTTGTATTTTTCTCTAAGGATAGCCATTATATCTTTTGATTACATTTTTTACAAACTCTTCCTTCTTTTTCTTTTCCAATTCTGGTGCTTTTACTACACTTCGGACAGATAAGCATTACATTAGAAACATTAATCGGTGCAGGAAATTCAACGATCTGACCAACTTTCTTGTCTTTCTGTTGATGTTTCTGTTTTTCTGGAGAAACGTGCTTTTTTAAAAGATTTACTCCTTCAACAGAAACTCTCTCTTCTTTTGGAAAAGATTGTAAAACCTTACCCTTTTTCCCACGGTCTTTTCCAGTAATTATTAAAACTGTATCTCCTTTTTTTATTTTCATACAACTTCTTTTGCCATTGTTGTTATTTCTTTAAATCCTTTTTCCGCTAGTTCACGAGGAACAGGGCCAAAGATTCTTCCACCTTTTGGTTTCTTTGTTTTTCCATCCAGCACTACTGCTGCATTTTCATCAAAACGAATATATGTTCCGTCCTTCCGGCGATAGTTATACTTTTGGCGAACAATGACCGCCCTAACAACATCATGCTTTTTCACTGCCTTACGTGGTTCTGCTTTTTTTACCGCAGCAACGATAATATCTCCTATTCTTGCATAACGTTTTCTTGTTCCACCAAGAACACGAAAGCACTTTATCTCTTTCGCTCCAGCGTTATCTGCTATTTTTAAAATGGTTTCTGTCTGAATCATTTTTTTATACTTTACCAATTACTCTCCACTTTTTGTCTTTGGAAATCGGTCTTGTTTCTTCGATAATAACAACATCTCCAATCTTACACTCTTTTTTTTCATCATGCGCTTTGTACTTTTTGTGTACTTTAAACCTCTTTTTGTAGCGCGGATGCTCTTTGACTCTTTCAACCTCAACAACAACGGTCTTGTCCATCTTATCTGAAATCACTTTTCCTTGTAATTTATTGATCATCTTCTTTTTTCTCTTTTAAAATTGTTTTTATTTTCGCAATATCTTTACGTAAATTTGCTGCTTCTTTTGTATTTTTTGACTTGGTATTTGCTCCAACAAAACGAACATCGTGCAGTTTCTTTTTCTTTTCTGCAAGTAACTTCAGGTTCTCTTCAATATTCTTTTTTCTGATCTCTTTCGTTTTCATAAACCTACTTTTTAACAAACTTTGTTTTCATTGGTAATTTATCTCCTGCTTTTCTTAATGCTTCCTTGGCCTTATCCTCGGGAATTCCATCAATTTCAAAAACTACTCTTCCTTCTTTGACTGGAGTAGCGTAATGATCAACGCTTCCCTTTCCACCACCCATTGGAACCTCTTGTCCTTTTCTAGTAATTGGTTTATCTGGAAAAATTCTTATCCACATCTTTCCTCCTTTCCTTAAGTAACGAATAATTGCCCTTCTTGAAGCTTCAATCTGCCTTGAAGTTATATATCCTTTTGCTTCTACTCTTAGTCCATAACTTCCAAAACTAATAAAAGATCCCTTTTGAGCAACTCCTTTTATTCTTCCCTTGCAGTGTTTTCGATGTTTTACTTTTTTTGGAAACAGCATAATTTAAAAATTCTCTCCTTTGTAAATAAAAACCTTAATCCCTATTGCACCGTATGAACATCTCGCCATCTCAAATCCGTAATCAATATTTCCTCTAATTGTTGCTCTCTTTAGCTGCCCCTCTTGGAAGTACTCACTACGTGCAATCTCAATTCCATTCAATCTTCCACTAACTTGTATTCTTACTCCTTTAACTTCTTTGTGCATTGATATCTTGTGCAGAGCTTGCTTAACCACCTTTCGGTAAGGAAGTCTTCTTTCAAGTTGTCTGGCAATGTCTTGCGCTACAAGTGATGCGGAAAGCCAAGGATCTTTAACCTCTTTAATCTCTAAACGAACTTTTTTACCTTCATCCTTTGAAATAGCTTTTAGTCTCTTTTCTAGCTTTTCATTTAATATTTTTACTCCCTCTCCTCCTCTTCCGATAATAAGACCAGGACGAGAACTAAAGATATTAACTCCAATCTCTTCTACGGAACGTTCTATTTCAATTTTTTCAACACTCATTTCACGTAAAATTTTCCTTAAGAGTGTCCTTATCTCGTAATCTTCTCTCAAAAACTTAGCAAAATCCTTCTCATAGAATCCTTTCGATCCCCAGTCTTTTGTTTCTGATACTCGATATACTTTTGGATGAATCTTATGTGTCATTATATTGATTTTCTTCTAAATATTTGTTTTTTATCTCCTCTTATTTCTTTTGTTTTTTCTTTTCCTTGTCCCTCATCTTTGTGAGTTGTTTTCTGGCGAGTAACCTCTTCTTTCGGCTTTTCTGCTTGATAAACTTTTTCAATCTTTGTTTTTTTCTTTTTCACTTCTATCTCTTTCCCTCCTTTCTCTCCCACTGTAATTGTAATATGTGAAGTTCTCTTTTGAATCGGAAAAGCAACTCCTCTTGCTCTTGGTCTGTATCTTTTAATAATTGGTCCTCCGTCCACCTTTATTTCTAAAATGTGAAGGTTTGTTTTCTTTAAATTAAAATTATGTTCCGCATTAGCAACAGCTGATTTTAGAACCTTTAAAATCGGTTCAGCAGATTTTTTCACTGTAAACTGTAAAATCTTTTCTGCTTCATCAACCTGAAGACCACGAATAAGATCGGCAACAAGGCGAACCTTTCTCGGTGAAATTCTTGAATATCTTAATTTTGCTTCAACAGACATATTTTATTTCTTTTTCTTTTCTTGTTCTCTTTGCATCTTTCCTCCGTGTCTTACAAATTTCTTTGTTGGAGAAAACTCTCCTAAAAGATGTCCCACCATCTCTTCGGTAACATAAACTTTAATGTGTTCCTTGCCGTTATAAACACCGAAGTTATAGCCGATCATCTCTGGTGAAATTGCTGCACTTCTTGACCAAGTTTTAATAATTGCCTTGCTATCAGAAAGGTTTTTCACCTTTTGAATCAGCTTTTCGTCAATAAATGGTCCTTTTTTTGAACTTCTTGGCATGTTATCTAAAAATTATTTTTTCCCTTTTCTCTTCTTAACTGCTCTTTTTACAATATATCTATCAGTGTGTTTTCTTTTTCTGGTACGCACACCTCTTGCAAGTTTTCCCCAAGGAGTTTTCGGTGAAGGCATCCCGATTCCCACTCTTCCTTCTCCTCCTCCGTGTGGATGATCAACAGGATTCATCGCTGACCCTCTAACAACTGGTCTTCTCCCCATCTTTCTTGCAACTCCTGCTTTCTTTATCTTTTTATAACGATGTTCTGGTTTTGATACTTCTCCTACGGTTGCAAAACACATGTTTACAACTTTTCTAATCTCACGTGAAGGCATCTTTAACTGAGTCATATTTTTGTCTTGTGCAAGAACAACTGCTCCTACTCCAGCACTCCTTACAAGCTTTGCTTTACCATCAGGATGAATAGCAATATTGTAAACCATTGCCCCTACGGGGATATTCTTGATTCTCATTCGATTGCCCGGTTTTAATTCTGCTTTCTCAGAAGTAACAATTTTATCTCCCTCTTTTAATGATTGTGGAGCTAAAACGTATTTTGTTTCTCCGTTTTCATATTCTACCAAGGCAATATCAGCACTTCTGTTTGGATCGTATTCTATAGAAACAACTTTTCCTTCTATATCTAGCGGATTTTGACCAAAATTAATCACTCGGTAAAGACGTTTCACTCCGCCACCTCGGTGACGTACCGTAATCTTCCCTTGATTAGATCGTCCAGCGTGTTTTTTAAGTGGGACAATCAGTTTTTTTCTTTTTTTGGTCTTTGAATTCATAACACAAATCTATGCTAAAGTCAAATCTATGCTTTGACCTTTTTTCACTTTTACCACTGCTTTTTTATAACCACTTCTTTTTCCTTCGATTCTTCCAACTCTTCTCTTTTTTGAAGGAATATTGATTATCTTCACATCAGTGACATCAACCTTATACTTTTTTTCTACTTCTTCTTTCACTTTGTTTTTATTCGCTCTCTTTTCTACTTTAAAAGTATAAAATCCACTCTCTGCTAAAAGCGTTGCTTTCTCACTGACATGCGGACCCTTCAGAACATAATCTTGCTCTGTTTCTTTCAGATTTTTCTTAATTTCTTTTTTTTCAGTCATCTTTTAATTGTTTCTTCAATTACTTTAACTGATTCTTTGGGAATAACCAGATATTTGTAAGACAGAAGATCTAACGCGTTTAAATCTTTTGCTTGAATCGTATCAACGCCTTCTATGTTCCTTGCAGACAAAATAATATTTTTATCCATCTTTGGCAGAACAAGAAGAGTTCCTTTTTTGCAAAACGTATTCTTTAAGAAATCTCTCATCTCTTTTGTTTTCGGCTCTTTAATTTCTAAGTCAGAAACAAAAAAGATAAAATCTTTTTCTTTTTTTGCAGAAAGAATCATCGCAACAGCAGCTCTTTTTACTTTCTTGTTAATCTTTTTCTTATAATTCCTCTCATTTGTTGGCCCAAAAGTCACTCCTCCCCCTTTCCAAATTGGTGAACGTCTCGATCCGTGTCTTGCTCTCCCAGTTCCTTTCTGTCTCCAAGGCTTTCTTCCTCCTCCCCTAACCTCAGAACGATCTTTGGTGTCCGCTGTATTTTGTCTTCTTGAAAGCATCTGCAATCGCATCACTTGGTAGATAAGATCAGAATTTACTTCCACCCCAAAAATACTTTTAGGAAGAGTAACATCCCCGGTCTTTTCTCCTTTCATGTTGTATAAATCTGCTTTCATATCTTTTCGATAGTCAAAATTCCTCTATTTTTACCTGGAACAGCACCTTTAAGGGCAATGATGTTTTTTTCTGTGTCAACACTAACAACTTTAAGGTTTTTCACAGTTACGCTATCTGTTCCCATTCTTCCCGCCATTTTTCTTCCTTTTACCACTCTTTGTGGAAACATCGATCCGATCGATCCTGGTTTACGGTTGGTGTGTTTTGTACCATGACTAGAAGTTCCAGCTCCGCTAAAGTTCCACCTCTTCATCACTCCTGCAAAACCTTTTCCCTTTGAGATCCCCTTAACTTTAACTTTATCCCCTGGATTAAAAAGATCTACCTTCAAACTATCTCCCAAAGAAACTTCATAACTTCCTTTGAGCTCCTTTAAATGACGATACGGTTTCTTGTTTTGCGACTTCTTTACTTTCTTATCTGAAATAGCAAGAAAACCAAGTTGAACAGCATCATACCCGTCTCTTTCTTTGTTTTTAACATCAGTAACTATGCAAGGCCCGGCCTCAACCAAAGTAACTGGGAAAGCCTCTCCTTTCTCGTCATAGACTTGTGTCATTCCTAATTTTTTACCAATAATGAAATTCATCTTTTTGCTATTTTCAAAACTAAATACCGAGGATTTCCTCGATATTTAGACTTAAGTTCTAGAACCTAAATAACCCTTACATCTTGATTTCGATGTTCACTCCCGCAGGAAGAGTTAAGTTTCTCAATGCGTCTAAAACCTTTGCCCCTGGATTAAGTATATCGATAATCCGTTTGTGAATTCGTACTTCGTACTGTTCTTTTGATTTGTTATGTACAAACGTAGAACGATTCACGGTATACTTTTTAATTTCCGTTGGCAGAGGAGTTGGTCCTAAAACCTCACTCCCGTACCGAAGGGCGGTGTCTATAATCTGTCTTGCACTCGCATCAATCACCTTGTGATCGTAAGCACGAAGGCGAATACGAATTTTTGATTTTGCTTCCTTCTCTTTTGCCATTTTCTGTAGTTAAATCTACTTAATGATCTTTCCGATAACTCCTGCTCCAACTGTTCTTCCTCCTTCACGAATAGCAAATCTTTGCTGTTCTTCAAGAGCGATAGGAGCAATAAGTTTTACGGTTAATTTTGCAGTATCTCCCGGCATTACCATCTCTGTTCCTTCTGAAAGTTCTACTTCCCCAGTAACATCGGTGGTTCTCATATAAAACTGTGGTTTATATCCTTTAAAGAACGGAGTGTGTCTTCCTCCTTCGTCTTTTCCGAGAATATATACTTCTGCTTCAAACTCAGTATGTGGAGTAATTGTTCCCGCTTTTGCTAAAACTTGTCCTCTCTCAATATCATCTTTCTTCGTTCCACGAAGTAAAAGCCCAGCATTGTCTCCAGCCATTCCTTTGTTTAAAGTTTTGTTAAACATCTCAATGCTAACAACGGTTGTTTTCGTTGTATCACGTAGTCCAACAATCTCTACTTCATCTCCGGCATTAATAACTCCTCTTTCAATTCTTCCTGTCGCTACTGTTCCTCTACCTTCAATTGAGAAGACATCTTCAACCGCCATAAGAAAAGGCTTATCGATATCTCTTTCTGGCTCTGGAATGTAGCTGTCCATTGCGTTCATCAGTTCCATAATTGGCTCTAAGGCCTTATCATCAGCTGCTGTTGCTTCAAGTGCTTTTAGCGCAGAACCTCGAATTATTGGAGTCTCATCTCCAGGGAATTCGTACTTTGTTAAAAGTTCTCTTATTTCTGACTCAACAAGATCAATCATCTCTGGATCGTCAACCATATCAACTTTGTTTAAGAATACTACTAAGGATGGAAGGCCAACCTGTCTTGCAAGGAGAATGTGTTCTCTGGTCTGAGGCATAGGGCCGTCAGTTGCAGAAACAACTAAAATTCCTCCGTCCATCTGTGCTGCACCAGTAATCATGTTCTTTACGTAGTCAGCGTGACCTGGACAGTCGATGTGTGCGTAGTGTCTGTTTTCTGTTTGATACTCACGGTGAGAAATAGAGATTGTAAGTCCTCTTGCTTTTTCTTCAGGAGCAGAATCAATCTCTTCTACACTAGTCTTCTTTCCTAAAAGTCCTTTTAGGAAAAGAGTGTTAATAATTGCCGCGGTAAGGGTTGTTTTACCGTGGTCAACGTGCCCGATAGTACCTACGTTTAGGTGGGGCTTTCCTCTTTCGAATTGTTCTTTGGCCATAATTTTTTTGGTGTTACACCTTTATAAATTAAAGATTAATAATTGTTTTTAAAATCGCGTTAAAATACTACACTATTTTTATAAAAAACTCAAGTGTCTATCTTCCTTTTTCAATAATTGTCTGCGCAATATTGTAAGGAACCTCTTTATAACAGTCAAATTCCATCGCATAATTACCTCTTCCCTTGGTTAGTGATCTTAGTGTTGTTACATAACCAAACATCTCTGAAAGAGGAACTTTAGCACGGATTATTTTTTGTGCACGCTTTCCTTTTGTTTCTTCGGTAGATTCTACCTCCCCTCTTCTTGAAGAAATATCTCCCATCACATCACCAAGATATTCTGGAGGAATAGTCACTTCAACTTTCATGAAAGGCTCAAGAAGGACGGGATCTGCTTTTCTGTAAGCTTCTTTAAATCCCATTGAACCAGCAATCTTAAACGCCATCTTTGATGAATCAACTTCATGATAAGACCCATCATAAAGAGTAGCTTTAATATTTACAATCGGATATCCAGCAAGCACTCCTTCATCCATCACTTCTTCAATTCCTTTTTCAACAGCAGGAATATATTCTTGTGGAATAACTCCTCCCTTAATCTCATCAACAAATTCCAGTCTTTTATCGCCTTCCGGAAGTGGTTCAATGCGCAACTTAACGTGTCCGTATTGTCCACGACCTCCACTTTGCTTGATGTACTTTCCTTCTTCGTCAGCCAATCTTTTAATTGTTTCTTTATAAGCAACTTGTGGTTGTCCTACTTGTGCTTCAACTTTAAATTCTCGTTTCATTCTGTCAACGATAATATCAAGGTGAAGTTCTCCCATCCCAGAGATAATCGTCTCTCCAGTCTCCATATCTCCTTCAACCCTAAAAGTAGGGTCTTCTTCGGCAAGTCTTCTTAAAGCAAGTCCCATCTTTTCTTGGTCTTCTCTGGTTTTTGGTTCAACTCTAATTGAAACAACCGGCTCTGGGAAAGATATCGCCTCTAGGACAATAGGACTATTTTCATCGGACAAAGTATGTCCGGTAGATGTCCCTTTAAGTCCTACCGCGGCAACGATGTCTCCAGCATAGATTTCTTTCAGTTCTTCCCGCTGATCGGCGTGCATTCTTAGTATTCTACTGATGCGTTCTTTTTCTCCGGTATTTGCGTTGAGGATATAAGATCCGCTGGAAAGCTTTCCAGAATAAACTCTTAGATATGTAAGGCTTCCAACATAAGCATCATTTGCAAGTTTAAAAGCAAGTGCTGCAAAAGGTTCTTCGTCAATAAGCTTTCTTTCGTCCTCTTCTTCTGTTTTTGGGTTTATCCCTTTAACATGAGGTAGATCGTCTGGTGCTGGAAAGTAACTGCAGACAGCATCGAGCATTGGTTGTACTCCTTTATTCTTTAGTGCTGTACCACAAAAAACTGGAACAGCGTGATAATTTAAAACAGCCTTTCTTAAAACTTTTCGTATTTCATCTTCTGATATTTCTTCTCCTCCCATGTATTTTTCAAAAATAGCTTCATCCTCAGTTACAATTTTTTCTAACATTTCGTTTCTCCACTTTTCAACATCTTCTTTCATGTTTTCTGGCGCTTCTTCTTCTTTTAGAACCTCTCCAAAATCGCCACTAAAGGTAATAAACTTTTTGGTAATTAGATTAATTACTCCTTTGAAATCTTCTTCTTCTCCAACAGGAAGTTGCATCGCAATAGCATCAGGAGTAAGTTTCTCTTTAATAGAATCAAGAGAATCTATAAAAGAAGCCCCTGTTCTATCTATCTTGTTAATAAAACAGATTCTTGGCACGTTATGTTTATCAGCTTGTCTCCAAACCGTTTCTGATTGTGGTTCTACTCCGGCTACTCCGTCAAAAATAACAACAGCGCCATCTAAGACGCGCATTGATCTTTGTACTTCTGCCGTAAAGTCAATATGACCAGGAGTATCAATAATATTTATTCGATATTTGTTTTCTTGAGTTTGTTCTAAATATGTAGGAATCCAGAAACAGGTGGTTGCCGCAGAGGTAATAGTAATCCCTCGCTCTCTTTCTTGTTCCATCCAGTCCATAATAGATTCCCCAGAGTGGGTTTCCCCTATCTTATGTGAAATTCCGGTATAAAAAAGAATGCGCTCAGTAACCGTAGTCTTCCCCGCATCAATGTGAGCAATAATTCCAATATTTCTATATCTGTTTATAGGGTATTCTCTAGACATATTTCTTATTTTGCAAGGTACGCAAAAGCTTTATTCGCCTTCGCCATCTTATGCATATTCTCTTTCTTTTTAACTGCCTCTCCTTCGTTATTTGACGCATTAATAAGTTCCTCAGAAAGCTTTTCGCTCATTCCTTTCCCTTTTTTTGATTTTGCAGCTCCAGTAATCCAACGCATCGATAGGCTTAGAGATCTTTTCCTGTTAACCTTCATCGGTACCTGATACGTAGCCCCTCCAACTCTTTTCGAGCGTACTTCCATATTTGGACAAACGTTCTCAACAGCCAGCTCAAAAACTTCTAACGGTTCTTTCTTTGTTTTTTCTTTAATAGTATTAAAAGCACCATAAACAACTTTTTTGGCTACGTCTTTCTTCCCGTTACGCATTATATGGTTTATAAACTTTGAAACCATCACGCTGTTGTAGACAGGATCAGGAATGATCGGTTGCAGTTTATAACTCTTTTTGCCTGTTTCTTCAAACATCTCTAATTATTTTTTAGCTTTTTTAGCTCCGTATTTACTTCTCGAACTCTTTCTGTTCTCTACTCCCGTTGAATCAAGTGTTCCACGAACAACATGGTATCTTACTCCCGGAAGATCTTTTACTCTTCCACCTCTGATTAAGATAACAGAGTGCTCTTGCAACTTATGTCCAACTCCAGGAATATATGCCGTTACTTCAGATCCGTTAGAAACACGAACTCTTGCTACTTTACGAAGCGCAGAGTTAGGCTTCTTTGGAGTAGTGGTCGTTACCTTAATACAAACCCCTCTCTTAAAAGGAGAAGCGTAATAAGATTTTCTATTTTTTACATTATTAAATCCAAAAGAAAGTGCTGGTGATTTGTCTTTCACCTTCGTACTTTTTCTTCCTTTTTTTAATAATTGATTTATTGTCGGCATAGTTTTGTAATTAAAAAAACAAACCTTGAAGGCTTGCGAACCTCTGCTTGTCTTATACTACACAAAAAAAATAAAAAGTCAAATTTATTCACTTTTACTTTTTGTTTACATTAAAATCAGAAAATAGTGTCATCCGAGTACTGCCAATCTAGCTCCAACATTTCATACAGGCACTTCTCATTTTTATCTGAAATTTTAGGAGTAACTTCAATTTTTCCTCCAATTTTTTTCCAAAATTTTATTCCCTCCATCGTCTGTTTAAAGCTTCCCTTTACCCCAGTAATTTCATCATGAAATTTCTCATTATGTCCGTAAATAAAAACAACCAGTTTGCGAAGTCCCGCAGCTTTTAAAGACAACGCATAATTTTTATAAAAAAACATTCGCCCATTCGTCCAAAGAGTTACTTTTTCCCATCCTTTCTCTTTGGCAAAACTGATAATTTTTGGTAATTCTGAGATTAATGTCGGCTCTCCGCCGAGAATAATCAATTCCTTTTTGTTTTTCTTTCAATAATTTTGAAAATTTCTTTCATGTCAAAAGAAGTTTTGATAGGAAGATATACGTCTTCTTTGGCATTGTTTCTTATATTCTCTTTGTCGGTAATTCTAAGATAAAAAGGCTTGTTTTTTCTAAATTTCTCATACAGCTTTCTTAATTCAATTTGAGTTTTTTTAGAATCACCATGCTTACGACTAAAGTACATAATTTCATTAAAGCTAGATCGGTAAAAATATTGAGGTATTTTTTTATAAAGATAGAAAAGCCGGTGTAGTATATAAAATCTTTTTTCGTTTTCAATTTTAATTTCTTCCCACTTTTTCCCTTCAATTTCATCATATCCCGGAAGATCAGAGGGAGTATGATAAGAAAAAACATTGCTTGTTTCTTCCCTTATTCTAATTCCAAATTTCTCTGGGAAAGATCGCACAAAACATCTTTCCATACGAAAAATGGCAACAGCAATTTGATCGATAAAATCAATATTTTCCTGAACAAAAGAAAACGTTTCTTGAAAATCTTTTTTTTCTTCTCCAGGAAAACCAATAATAAAATAGCAAAGCTTAAAAATCCCATTCTTATCTAATTTTTGAATAAGATCCTCAATCATTTTTCTGTTAGTCCCCTTTCTCATTAACTTAAGTATACGGTCACTTCCCGCTTCTAGTCCTAAGGTGACAAACCTAAACCCTGCATTAGCTATCAAAGAAACTTTATCCAAAGAAAAGTTACCACGAATACATCCAGTAAGCGTTAAATCTAATTTTGATTTTACCAATTTTAAACAAACATCCTTGAACATTTCTTCATCAGCATGAATATATGCATTATAAATAGCAAAAAAGGGCGTTCTGAATTTTTCCTTAAGAGCTCTTAGGTCTTCAATAACTTCTTCTGGTGACTTTTTAAATATTCTTTTTTGACCAAGGGATAGAGAATTTCCACAAAAAGCACAATTATACGGACATCCATAGGAATAAATATAGGGGATAACAAGGTTTCCTTTAAAATTATGAAAGGCATAATTCCTTGGCACTTTAGTATATAAATCAAGTGAAAGCCCGTTAAAATTGGGCTTGTTTGCAAGTGTTAAGTCAGGATTCCCCATATTTCTAAAAAGTTGTTTTTCTTTTAGGGTATCATTCTGTCTTTTTTCACAAAAAGCTAAAATAGCGTTTTCTCCACTTCCCAGAACTAAGGCATCAATCGGTCCCTTTGAAAAAAAATCTATAACATTTTCTGCCAGCGATCCTCCAAAAATAATTCCTGCATTCTTCTTTTTTTGTTTTATCAACTTGGCTAAGATAAGAGCGTACTTAACCCCCAATCTTTCAATTAATGAAAAACCGAAAACATCATATTTTTCGTAATTAAAAAGTTTAAAAAGAATCTCCCCAGCTTCTTCAATATAAGAACTTTTTCTCCCCGATTTAAAATATTCCTTTGCATTCTTTTCACTAATTTTTGAATCAAGGAAAAGCATCCTATCTAAAATACTTTTATCAGATATAATCTTGATATCCAAATCATCTACATCAACAGACCATCCTTTTTTCCTCATAAAATCACATAAATATGCAATTCCCAAGGGGGGTATTGGCAAAATACCCTCATTTGCAGTGACAAAGTTGTATGGAGGAACTATAAGTTTTATTTTTTCTTTTTTCTTCATCTTCTAACCACAAAGTTTCACATTAAAAAATTTAAATATGCTCTTAGGTTATAAATATTATTAATGCTCTTTAATGTTTTCAAAGCATTGAGAGAAAGTCCCCTAAAGAAAATCCAGTAAGAGGGTAGAAAAGAGCAGCTATCACTAAAAATATTGCGTAAAAAATATAGTTTATAAAAAAGAATAAAGTAAAGATAAGTAGTATAAATCCATATCGAGAAAAAAAGGCTCTTATCGTGTCAGATAATCTTGGAAAAAAGGTAAAAAGAACGTGTGAACCGTCAAGAGGAGGAA
>CAYQSS010000003.1:0-29702 GCA_964420305.1 uncultured Candidatus Saccharibacteria bacterium
ACAACCGGGGAAGAAATATTATCTCATTTTGGTATTCCTTTCTCGGAAGGATACTATGATGAAGATACATATTGCTATTGTTATTTATATGAAGAGGGAGGACTCTGCTTCTATCTTGCACCGGAAATTGAAGAACTTCCGGCGTGGGTAGAAGTTCTTAAACTTGAATGAAAAGGGGCGCACTATTATTGCGCCCTTTCTTTTTTTTGTTAGAATAGAAACATGAATAACAGAGTACTAATTTGGATAAATATTATTCTTTTTTTAGGACTTCTTTTGATTGTTTTTGAATTGCAAGGAATTAAAAAAGATTTTTTTAATGATCCTGTTATGCAGTATCTTGGAGAGGAAAAGGAAGATATTATAAAACGGTATGGGGAACCAGATTTCAGAGGAGAGATTGGGGGTCCAGGAGGTGAGATGCTTTTTTACGAAAAAGAAAAAATATCTTTCATTTTTGCGGGAGAAGATAATGTTGTAAATAATTTGGAGCTTTATCCGGAAAGAGAGGTTTTAGGTGTTACTATTGGGATGACCTTTGACGAGATTGCTGAGATTATGGGAACACCAATAGACAGAGGATATGATCCCTACGATGGCGATTATACGATTATCTATTATCTTGGACAAGAAAAAGACGGAATGGGAGAGGTCGAAATATGGTTTAGTGCTGATAATGATGATGCACCGACTAATAAGGCTCAGATTTTTTGGAAGAATTTTTGGAGATAAATCCAAGTTAATGTTGTTCTAGTTAGAAAAGGAATATTATTCCTTTTTTTCTTTTTAATATATAATGAATTAATGCTTCCAATTCTAAACCAACTTAAAAACATCAGTCCGGCTCTTGTTTGGGAAGATGAAAAGAAAATGGAAAAAGCAGTTTTCTATTTAGAAAAAAAAGGTTTTCTTTGGAAAGATTTTCGTAAATTATTCTATAACAAAGATCTAGATATTGTTTTTACTGTAAAAGATTTTGAGAAACTTCTAAACAATCATCATTATTTAGAAGAAAGAATAGGAAAAACTGAAAGCAAAGAAGAGGAACGCTCTGGCAAAATCAAGGCAGCTGGAGTATTGATTAATTTCTTAGTTTTCTTGGTTATCATGAATCTTTTTTTAGGTTGGATTATCTTTC
Source organism: uncultured Candidatus Saccharibacteria bacterium (assembly GCA_964420305.1). Lineage (GTDB taxonomy): Bacteria > Patescibacteriota > Minisyncoccia > Minisyncoccales > PWPS01 > PWHW01. The sequence goes on from CAYQSS010000003.1 coordinate 1,139, forward strand.
ATATTATTTTTTGGATTATTCTGGAAGGATTACTTGTGTTTTTTCTAATTTCGTTTGTAAAAATAAGGAACAAAATAAAAAATGTTAGTTGATAATATAAAAATTCATATTACTGCCGGTAAGGGAGGAGACGGGACAGTATCCTTTAATAAAAATTTAAAGGAGTTAGGGCCGACTGGAGGAAGTGGAGGAGGTGGAGGAAGTATATTTATTGAAGGAGTATCGGATATCGGTGCGCTGAGGAAGTTCCGCTTTAAAAAAGATTTTTCTGCGGAAAAAGGAAAGGATGGAAGATCACAATTCCGTGATGGAAAAGATGGTGAGGATCTTTATTTAAGGGTTCCTGTAGGTACCTTAGCTTATCGAGATGATATTGTAATTGCGGAAATAACAAAAATTGCAGAAAAGGCCGTTATTGCAAAAGGTGGGAGGGGAGGTAGAGGAAATTTCCATTTTCGCTCTTCTACTAACACTTCTCCAAAAGAATTTGAGAAAGGAAAAAACGGAGAAGAGTTTGATGTACAGCTTGAACTAAAATTGATTGCCGATGTTGGTTTTATTGGTCTTCCCAATGTTGGTAAAACTAGTCTTTTAAATGAACTTACAAATGCAAGAAGTAAAGTTGCAAATTATCCGTTTACTACTCTTGAACCAAATTTGGGAGCATATTATGAATTAATAATTGCGGATATCCCAGGACTTATTGAGGGGGCTTCTTTTGGGAAAGGATTAGGGATAAAGTTTTTAAAACACATTGAAAGAACAAAGGTATTATTTCATCTTATCGCCGCTGACTCTCTGGATCCGATTAAAGATTATAATATTGTCCGCGAAGAACTTCGAAAACACAGCGAAAAGCTTGTTGAAAAAAAGGAGTACATCGTTATCAGTAAGAAGGATAACGTTAGAGAAGATGCTCTTTTAAGGGTGAGAGATAAATTTAAAGAAGATGTTTTTGTAGTTTCAATACTTGAAGAGGAAAGCCTAAAACCGATTAAAAAGCTTTTAAATTCCTTGATTGATAATAAAAAGGTGGTATAATAAAAAAAAGGAGGGGATAAGAATGTTCTTTTTTCGTAGTAACGCGTCTCGTGAAATGATGTTGCGCTCTTATTTAAGGTCACATAATATTCCTTATAATTCAGAAGAAGCAAAGAAAATACGGGAAAGGATGAAAGAGATTATTCTAAGAAATCCTAGAGTTAAGGAAGAAGCAGAACAGATTCTTGTTGGGGTGGCGGTAGTTAGTATCGGAACAAAAAAGAGAAGAGACATCGATGATATTATGGCTTGGATGTGTCTTCCTTCAGGGCTAGCTACTGCACGTTTTATTTTTAGAGATAAAAATGCGACAAACTTTGAAGGAGCGAAAAAGGTTTTTAATCAGCGTTTAAAAATGTATTAGGGAAAACCGCTTGAAATTTAAGCGGTTTTTTTATATATTAAATTAGTTATTAATTAATTATTTAAAATATGGAAAATCTTACATCGAGTGCGGCAATGCCTCAACTTCCAATAGGATTCTTTGTTGTTTTGGGAATTATCCTTATATATTCAGTAATTCTCAAGGGGATTGCTCTTTGGAAAGCAGCAAGAAATGGTCAAAAAAACTGGTTTATAATCATGCTCATTGTAAACACCGCGGGGATATTAGAGCTTCTCTATATCTTCATCTTTTCTAAAAAAGATAACAAACAATCAAATGAATAAAATTATGGAAAATAAAAATATTAATTATTTGTTACTCGCGCTAATTGGGTTTTTTGTAGTTTCAACCTTTTACCTTCTTGTAGGATCTTTTAACGGTTTGAAATTTAGTCCGCAAGGAGAAGATAAGAACACTATTGAAGTGATGGGAGAAGGAGAGGTTTTTGCAAAACCCGATATTGCAGTGGTTTCTTTCTCAGTTGAAAATGAGGAAGATGAAGCAGATGTAGCTCTTCTTGAAAATGCGAAAAGAACAAACGCAGTTATTGAGTTTTTGAAAGATAGCGGAATTGAAGAAAAGGACATCAAAACAACAAACTTTAATCTTTATCCTCGTTACGAGTATCACAGCAAAGAAATGGAGTACTATCGTGGAGAAAACAGAGTTCTTGCGGGATACGAGGTGATTCAAACTGTTGAAGTAAAGATACGTGAAATGGGAAGTATCGGAAATATTGTTGATGGCGGAGTAAAAAGTGGGGCAAATAGGGTAAGTGGAATGGACTTTAGAATCGAAGACGAAAAAGTACTAAAAGAAGAAGCACGTCAAATCGCGATTAACAAGGCTAAAGAAGAAGCAGAAACGATCGCAAAACAACTCGGCGTTAAAATAACGAAAATTATTAGCTTTACAGAACAGCAAGACGGAGGAGCTGTCTTTATGCGTACTATGGGAATGGGAGAGATGGATATGGTTTCACCAGAAATTGCAACAGGAGAAAATAGAATTAGTTCTCGAGTATATCTAGAATACGAAATAAGATAGAGTTTAAATAGATTCTCGACGAAGAGAACACTTTGGGCAAACAAAAGATGCTTTTAGAGTATTTTTACCAAGCGATAAGTTTCTCAAAAGATATAGTGAAAGATCGGCATTACAGGTGGGGCACTTAAGTGTCCCTTCGTGGCCGATGTCTTTAGCAAGAAGCATGGCAACTTCCATGTTTTGTTCGTCAATATGGAAAACGTAGGCTGCCTGTTCACCAAGATGACTTTTAATTCGGTAAACAACATCTTTCGGTGAATCTGAGAGTCCAACGATAAAATCTTTTGCCTCATGATCCATCGCTTTCTCTCGATGCTCTTCAGATCCGGTCCTAGAGTAAACTACAAAAGGTATTCTTTTAGTTTTTTCGTTTTCATGTAAAGCATCAAGTAAACTAAAAGCATCAACTTCTTGTAGATTTGCATCAGCGATAACAACATCGGGAGGACTTTGATTTATAATCTCCAAAGCTTTTCTACCATTTGATGTGGTTGCAACCTGGAAGTTTTCTTTTAGAAAACTGTCTTCAAATATTTTATTTGTGAAATCACTTGCGATTGCAATAAGTATTTTTTTCATATATATTGGTGAATGCTGATTTTGATTTTATTCTATTTTAAGATAGAATAAAAAACAATACAAGGAAATAAAAAGATGAGTGATTTAATTTATAAATTAAAAGAAAGTAAAATCTTGGGTAGAAGTGGATCTTTGTATCCTGTTGGATTAAAGTGGGAGGCAATCAAATCAGAAAAAGAAGAAGAAAAATATGTTGTTTGCAACGGGTCAGAAGGAGAGATGGAAACTTTTAAAGATTATTTTCTTTTAAAAAATTATCCAGAAGTCGTTCTAAGGGGTATTGATTTAGCAAAAGAAACACTAAACGCAAAAAAAGCGTTTATTTATCTTAAGAAAGACTATTTTTCGGAGCTTTCACCGGCTTTAAAAACTAGAACTGATGTGGAAATAATTGAGAAAAAAGGGGGATATGTTGGGGGAGAGGAAACCGCACTTATCGAAGTAATTGAAGGGAATCCAGCCGAACCAAGAGTTAAACCTCCTTTTCCAACAAAGAAAGGTTTGTGGGACAAGCCAACATTAGTAAACAACGTTGAAACCTTTTATTTTGTCGCAAAAATTAATGATGACGAATATCATCACACAAGGTTTTTTTCAATAGCTGGGGACGCTCCTTGTAAAGGAGTCTTTGAATTTGACGAAGGAATAACAGTTAAAGAACTTCTTCAAGAATCTGGAAATATACCAACATTCGATTATTTTCTACAGGTCGGAGGAGGAACTTCAGGAGAAATTATTCTCCCCTCAGAGATAGAAAGGAAGGTTGAGTTTTTAGGGTCTGTTGTAATTTATAACCGGGAAAAAACAGATCCTTATTTACTTATGGAAAAGTGGGTAAATTATCTTTTAGCAGGAAATTGTGACAAATGTACTCCCTGTCGAGAAGGACTTTTTAGAATAAAAGAAATGATCGAGGAAAAAAACTTTAAAGGAATAGATGATTTGTTTTTCGTGATGGAAAAAACAAGCCTCTGTCCTTTGGGGATGGTGGTAGTTTCTCCCTTTCAAAGCTTACTTAAAAAGATAATAGTTAAGAGCAATGACGATAACTGTTAACGGAAAAACTGTTGAGGCAGAGAAAGGAGAAACAATCTTATCGGTTCTGGAACGGAACGGATATGAAGTACCGACGCTTTGTTATCATTCTGACGTGAAGATTGGAGCAAGTTGCAGGATGTGCGTTGTCTTGGCAAACGGAAAAATGGTTACCTCTTGTTCTACGAAAGCAGAGGAAGGAATGGAGATAATTACTGAAAATGAAGAAATTGAGAAAGCAAGAAAGATTAATCTTGAGCTTCTATTTTCTCAACATCAAGAAGAATGTTTTGATTGTATCTGGAATACTAATTGTAAAATGCTTGATCTAGCCAAAAAATACGATGTTGAGATAAATCGTTTTACTGACCGAAAAAAAGATTATCCGGTATATCGTTTTGGTCCGATAGAGTTTGATTCTTCAAAGTGTATTGATTGTCGAAACTGTATTGATATCTGTAAAAAACAAGGAGTAGAATATTTAGAAATAAAAGGAAAAGGTCATCTTTTTGAAGTAATGCCTTCAAAGAGAGAAGACAAAGAATGTGTTTACTGTGGTCAGTGTATTATCCATTGTCCTGCAGGAGCATTTGAATCAGTAGGTGAATTTGAGGATATTGAAAAACCGTTTGAAAATAAAGAAAAGACGATTATCTTTCAAATAGCTCCCTCTGTAAGATCAACAATTGGAGAAGAATTTGGAATGTCTGATGGATCTGTTGTTACCAAAAAACTGGCTTCTTCACTTTTGAAAATGGGAGGAGATAAAGTTTTTGATGTTTCAACCGGTGCTGATTTTACGACGATTGAAGAATCAAAAGAATTTCTAGAAAAAATTGAAAAAGGAGAACTACCGATGCTTACTTCGTGTTGCCCAGCATGGGTACGTTTTGTAGAATTTTACTATCCAGAATTTATTCCACATCTTACAACAGTACGTTCTCCACATATTATCTTGGGCGGTGTAATAAAAAAATATTATGCAGAAAAAGAAAAGATTGATCCAGAAAAGATAATGATGATATCGGTAATGCCGTGTGTTGCAAAAAAATACGAAATAGAAAGAAGTGAATTAGAGATTGACGGGATCAAACCGGTTGATTATGTGATGACCACAAGAGAAGTTGGCCGACTTCTTAAAAAAAATAAAATAGATTTTCCAAATATTGAAGAACGTGATTTAGATAATCCTTTTGGAGAGCCATCTGGATCTGGAGTATTCTATGGAGCAAGTGGTGGTGTGATGCAATCAGCATTTTATAATATTTCTGGAAAGGAAGCGGTTTTTAAAGAAGTTAGGAAAGGATTACGGGTTGCGGAAGTTGATTTTCAAGGCAAAAAGCTTAGATTAGCAGTAGTTCATGGATTGGGAAATGCGAAAATGGTTCTAGAAGAACTAAAAAATGATCCTCAAAAATATCACTATGTTGAGGCTATGGCTTGTTATGGGGGATGTATTGGGGGAGGTGGACAAAGCGTCCCAACTGAAGAAAGAAAACGACAAAAAAGAAAAGAAGGACTTTGTAAGGCAAGTACGGAAAGAAAAATTAGAAAGGCGAGCGATAACGAGTGTGTAAAAAAGGCTTATGAGGAGCTTCTTTCTCCGGAAGATGTTTTAAAAATATGTTATACTAATTTTCACCAAGTCAAAAAAAATGAGAATTGATTCGTTAATTTTAAAAAAAGTAATCACAAAAGATCTTGCATTTTTTGTTCTTCTTTCATTTGTTGCTATTTTTGCTCCTTTTTTTAACTTACAAGCAGTAACTGGACCACTTGTAAACGCTACTCTTTTTCTAGCAACAATTTTCTTAGGAGTTAAAAGTGCAGTTTTTTTCGCAATCTTTCCCAGTATTATTGCACTTGCTATCGGATTGCTTCCACTACCACTTGCACCTTTTATCCCTTTTATAGTTACTGGAAATATTATTCTGGTGCTTGTTTTTAATCGCATACAAGACAACTACTGGCTGGGCGTTGTTCTTTCATCATTTTTAAAATTTGCTTTCCTTTTTTTAATTTCTTATGCGGTTTCAAACTTTATTTTCTCACCAGTAGCAACAAAAATACTTGTTAATTTAATGAGTTGGCCACAGTTTGCAACGGCACTTACCGGAGGATTAATTGCGTATTTTTTTATTAACCTTTTTAAAAAAACAAATGTTTAATTTTTTGATTAATATGTTATACTAAAAAATATGACTAAGAAGAAAAAAAAGATAAAAAACAAAGAAGAAGATTCTCTCCGAGAAATTAAAATAAGAGTTATCGGAGTAGGTGGTGGAGGAGGATCCATAATAGCCGGGGTCTCTTTAAATATTAAGAAGGTATTTTTTTCTGCAGTAAATACCGATCTTCGTGCTCTTGAAGAGATTACGAAGAAGAAAAAGATTAAGGGAGTAGTCTTTGGAAAGACTTTAACTGGAGGGCTTGGGACAGGGATGGACTCAAAACTTGGGAAAGAGGCGGCACTTCACGATCTTGAAGAAGTAAAAAAACTATTTAAGGATCAAGATATTGTAATTTTTGTTGCTTCTCTGGGAGGTGGGACAGGATCAGGAGGAGTGCCAGTTTTTTCCAAAGCTGCAAAAGAGATGGGATGTTTAACATACGGAGTTTTTACACTTCCATTTTCCTTTGAAGGAGAAAAGAAAACGAAAGTTGCAAAAGAAGCAATAAAAGAATCATCACCTTATCTACATGCAGTCACAATACTTCCGAATGAAAAGATATTTGATGTCGTGGATAAAAACACTCCTCTAAAAGAAGCTTTGATGGCGATGAATAAAACTCTTGCAGACAGTTTAGAAGGATTAGTTGAGACAATTTACGAAACCGGTCTTATTAACATCGATTTTGCGGATGTAAGAACAGTTCTTGAAAATCGAAGAGAAGAAAGAAAACTAACTTACTTAAATACGACAGAAGGGACGTTAGAAGAAGGAGCCGAAGAAATCGTGAAACGAGCAGTTTCCAATCCTCTTTATCCTTATTCGATAAACAAGGCAACTGGTATTTTATTTAATATCACAGGAGGAAAAGATATTGGACTCACCGATATTTCTTCTATCTCAGAAAATATTTCAAAATATACCGAAGATGATGCCAAAATTATTATTGGTATTATGCAGAAAGCAAAGTATAAAGATAAAGTAAGAATTGCGCTTCTTGCGACAGGATGCGAGACTGACTTTCTTAAAAAAGAGATTAGTTCTGATAGTAAAGTGGAAAAAAAGAAAGAAACTCCTAAAAAAAAGAAAATAAAAGAAAAGACGATAACTGTTCCAGTGAGTAAAAAGGAATTTCATTTTTTTCCGGAAAAGAAAAGAACTCCGGAAAATGAAGAAGAAAAAGAAATTATTGAGGAAGAGGATAAGTGGGAAAAACCATCCTTTTTAAGAAGACTATAAAAAATGAGCAACGATATTAAGAAAGCAGTAATCTTATCTGCAAATGATGACCATAGCTTTTTCCCTTTTACTCGTTGTATACCAAGGGAATTTTTACCAATTGGGGAGGTGCCTCTTATTGAGAGAATTGTTGATGAAATTAGTAACTTGAAGGTTAAAGAACTAATTTTCTTATCTTCTAGCGAAAAAAAGGGAATTGCAAATTACTTCCGTAATCTTGATAAGTTATCTGAGGAAAACAACGAATTTAAAGAGAAGTATAATGATTTTCTAGTATCGGAACTGATCCAGAAAAAAGGATCAGAAAGTGGACATATGCTTTTAAAAACAAAAGAAAAGATCGATGAAGATCCTTTTGCTCTTCTTTTTAATGATTATATTTTCTTTGGCAAAAAATCTTCGATTGAGCAAATTTTAGCTGTTTATCGTACATCGCAAAAGCAAGTTATTGCTCTCAGAGAAGTTACCGACGAGGAGGTTTCTTCTTCTTTTATTGTAAAAACTGAAAAAATTGCTAATCGATTTTATAAAATTAAAAAAATCATCAAAAATCCTCTTCCTGAAGAAGTTGATTCTCGGCTGGCACTTGCTGGAAGATATATTTTAACTCCAGTTATATTTGATTATCTAAAAGGAATGGGGACAAAAGCAACGATTGTTGATGCACTAAACGATATTATTTCAGCAGGAAAAACTATCTATGGTCACGAATGTGATGGAAACTGGTTTTCAGTAAAAAACAAAGAAGAGTATTTATTAACGCAAAAAAGATTTTTAAACCAATGAAAGATTTTAAAGAATATTTTAATTTAAATGGAAAAGTTGCCGTTGTAACTGGAGGACGAAGAGGGATGGGAAAAACACACTGTTTTGCTCTTGCCGATGCTGGAGCAAGAGTTGTTGTCTCTGATATCAGTCTTCCGGAATGTGAAATGGTTGTTGAGGAAATTAGAGGACGTGGCGGAGATGCACTTGCAATCGAGTGTGATATTTCTAAAAAAGAAGAAATCAACAACTTATTTAAAAAAACAAAAGAGTTTTATGGAAGAGTTGACGTATTAGTCAATAATGCAGGAATTGTAGATTTTAAAAACTTTTTAGACATACAAGAAGAAGATTGGGATAGAATCCTAGATGTAAACCTAAAAGGGTATTTTTTCTGCTCCCAAGTTGCGGTGGAAATAATGAAAGAGACTGGCGGAGGAAGTATTGTTAATATCGGGTCGATTGCGATGGGTCAAGGAGGGGTTGGCTTTCCAAACATTCCTCACTATGTTGCTTCGAAAGGTGGTGTTGCCGGATTAACCGAAGCATTAGCACTTGATCTTGCAAGTTATAACATCAGAGTTAATCTTATCGCTCCTGGAGTTATTGAAACACCAATGATTGACAGCATAAAAGAAGATAAAAATGCGGTAAAAGAGATAATAGATAGACTTCCTTTAAAAAGATTAGGGAAACCAGAAGAGATTTCAACGGTTGTTCTTTTTCTCGCGTCTGATGCTTCTTCGTATATGACCGGTTCAGTTATTAATGTTGATGGGGGTTGGTTAACAACATAAAAATGATAAAAAAAGTAAGAGCAAGAGAAATATTAGACTCAAGAGGTAATCCAACGATTGAGGTTTCTTTAATTACAGATTACGGAGAATTTATTTCTTCAGTGCCTTCTGGTGCATCAACTGGGACTTACGAAGCAAAAGAATTGCGTGATAACGACGAGCGATATATGGGCAGGGGAGTAAAACGTGCTGTAGAAAATATCAACCAGAAAATTGCACCAATTATAGAAGGAAACGAGGTAGAACCGTTTTTACTTGATCAAAAGATGATTGAGCTTGATGGCACCGAGGATAAATCGAATATCGGAGCCAACGCAATACTTGGAGTTTCGATGAGTGTTTTTAGAGCAAGAGCTGCTAAAGAAGGAAAAAATCTCTATCAGTATCTGGCAAAGGACTTTTCTTGTAAAATGCCAATTCCTTGTTTCAATATTGTAAATGGGGGATTGCACGCTAAAGGGGGAGTTAAATTTCAAGAGTTTATGATTGTTCCACAGAAAGAAAAGTTTTCTGAAAACTTACGCTTTGCAGTAGAGTTTACCGAAAAACTAAAAAAGAAAATTGAAGAAAAATACGGAGCAGAATCAGTCAATATTGGTGACGAGGGAGGATTTGTTCCGAAGATAGAGTCTGAATTAGAAGTATTAAAACTACTTAAAGAGTGTGATTCTCATCTCCCCATAATTATTGATGTTGCTGCAACCGAATTTTGCAATCAAGAAAAATATCATTTTTCGGGGAATGTTTTTACAAAAGAGGAGATGATAGCTTTTTATAAAAATATCTTAGATAATTTTTCTATTATCGGAATCGAAGATCCGTTTCAAGAAAACGATTTTTTAGCGTGGAGTGAGTTAAAAAAAGAGGTAAATTCAACCTTGATCATCGGAGATGATCTTTTAGCAACCAATACAAAGAGAATGGATCTGGCTTTCAAGAATGATTCTTGTAATGCGATGATTCTTAAAATAAACCAAATTGGAAGTATATCCGAAGCATTACTTGCAGCTAAAAAGGCTAAAGAGTACGGTTGGGAGATTATTGTTTCCCACCGCTCGGGAGAGACCAATGATGACTTTATCGCTGATTTTGCAGTTGGAATTGGAGCAAAATATATAAAATCAGGTGCCCCAAAAAGAGGAGAAAGAATTGCAAAGTATAACCGTTTATTAAAAATAGAAAGTGAAATAAATGAAAAATAAAAATATACTAATAATAATTATTATTCTTATTGTTCTTCTTCTCGGAGTTTTTTATCTTAAAAAAGATAAAGTTCAAGAAACCGAACATATAGAACAAGAAGAAATTGAAGAAGAGAACCTTGAAGAGGCAAGAGTAATTTTCTTAGAGATTGAACATTCATTCTATAATATCGTTGAAAAAATATTTTCACTAGGAGATGAAACAACAAAGCTTTTAGAAGAGGAAATAACAGAAATCCAAAAAAACCTTGACAATGTTAAAACAGAGCTTGATGAGGGAGTAACTGATAAAGAAAAAATATATGAAAGTCTGGTTTTGATTAAAATGAAGATAGAGGACTTAACAGAAAAACTAATTGAGCTTGATAGCTAAATGAATAGAAAAAAAGTAATTTTTATCATCAAAGACGGATGGGGCTTTCGCAAAGAAAGAAGCAACAACGCTGTTGCCAAGGCAAAAACTCCCTATGCGGATTTTTATGAGAAAAGCTTTCCTACGACAATAATCGATTCTTCTGGAGAGGCAGTTGGGTTACCTAAAGATTATCAAGGAAATTCTGAAGTAGGCCACATAACAATTGGTTCTGGGAGAATTATTAAACAAGACTTAGCAGTAATAAACGAAGCGATAAAAAATAAAAGTTTTTTTAAAAATAAAGCTTTTTTGGAAGCGATTAAGAGGGCTAAGGAAAAAAATACCGCGTTGCATATTATTGGACTTTTACAAAAAGAAGGAGTCCACTCTCATTCTGATCATCTTTATGCGCTCCTTGAGTTGTGTAAAGAAAAAAACCTGAAAAAGGTTTTTTTGCATGTTATAACTGATGGACGAGATGCTCCTGTTAAAAATGGAGAGAAGGAGATAAGGAAGTTAGAAGAAAAAATTAAAAAGCTAGAGACAGGAGATATTGTTTCAATTTCTGGAAGATATTATGCGATGGACAGAGATAAGAGATGGGAAAGAACAAAAAAAGCCTACCGAGCAATAGTAGAGGGAGTGGCCAAAGAAAAGTTTTTAAAACCGCTAGACCAGATAAAAAAAAGTTATCAAAATAATGAAACGGATGAGTTTATTATACCAAAGGTAAAGACTGGTTATTCTGGATTTAATAAAAATGATTCTGTTATCTTCTTTAATTTTCGATCTGACAGACCACGGCAACTAACCCGTGCAATCATCGAAAGAAAGTTTGATTACTGGGAAAGGAAAAAGAAAGAAGTATTTTTTGTAGCAATGACAAACTACTACAGTTCGATTAAAAATGTGGCCTTTAAGAAAAAAGTAGAAAAAAATATCTTAGGAGAGGTGATAAGCAAAAGAGGATTACAACAGCTAAGAATAAGTGAGACGGAAAAATATGCTCACGTTACTTATTTTTTTAACAATCAGAAAGAAGATCCATTTTTGAAAGAATCAAGGATTATAGTTCCTTCTTTGAAAATTTCTACTTATGATTTAAGGCCCGAGATGAAGGCAAAATCTATTGCTAATAAAGTTATTTGTGAGATAGGAAAGGAGAAATACGATTTTATTGTTGTTAATCTTGTAAATGCAGATATGGTGGGGCATACGGCGATCAAAGAAGCAATAATTAAGGCCGTAGAGGCCGTGGATCTTGAAACACACCGAATTACTCAGGAAGGGCTAAAACACGACTACACGGTCTTTATTTTCGCTGATCACGGGAATGCTGAAGATCAAAGACCAAAATGGGCAACAAGTCATACGATAAATCCAGTTAAGTTAACCATTGTTTCGTCGGATGTTAAAAAAATTAAGAAAAGAGGAGGACTAAAAGACATCGCGCCGACAGCATTATTTGAAATGAATATCAAAAAACCAAAAGAAATGAGCGGAGAATCGCTTATCTTGTAGAAAACCACTTTGTATAATAGAATAAAAAAGTAAAAATTAATTAAAAAAATATGTCCAAAAAAATACGTATTTACTCAACTCCAACTTGCACATACTGCATAATTCTAAAAAAATATCTATCCGAAAAAGGGATTGATTATGAAGATCTTGATGTTAGTGAAAACGAAGAAGCACAAAAAGAGATGATTGAAAAAACAAAGCAAATGGGTGTTCCAGTTATTGATATCGAAGGAGAAATTATTATTGGGTTTGATAAAGAGAAAATTGATAAAATTTTAAATCTTTAGAAAATGGCTAAAAAAATTGCGATAAATGGGTTTGGGAGAATCGGCAGAGCAGTGTATAAAAATATTCTGCTGAATTATAAAGGTGAATTAGAGGTTGCTGTAATTAATGATTTACTGGAACCTGAAAAAATTAAATACCTTTTAAAACACGACTCTATCTATAGAGAGTTTAGTCATGAAATCAGTGACTCTACAAAAATAACTGCAGAGAAAGATCCTGAAAAACTACCGTATCGAGAACTTGGAGTAGATATCGTTCTAGAATGTACGGGTCTTTTTACTGATTATGAAAAAGCAGAAAAACATATTTCTGCTGGAGCAAAAAAAGTTATTATTTCTGCGCCATCTAAGGACCCAGAGAAGATATCTTCTTTTGTAATGGGAGTAAATGAAAAAGAATATGACTCCAATATTCATCATATTGTTGATATGGGTTCTTGCACTACAAACTGTCTTGCCCCGATACTAAAAGTAGTTGACGAAAATTACAAAGTTGTAACAGGGATGATGACTACTATTCACAGTTATACAATCAGCCAGAATTTATTGGACGGTGCACATAAAGATTATCGTCGTTCTAGAGCAGCTGCGCTAAACATTATTCCAACAACGACCGGAGCAGCAAAAGCAGTCTCCAGAGTTTTGCCAGGCCTTGAAGGAAAGATTACTGGAATGGCGATGAGAGTCCCCACTGCTACAGTTTCGATTGTTGACCTGATTTGTCTAGTAGAAAAAGAAACAACCAAAGAAGAAGTAGCTGATGCTTTAAAAAGAGAAGCTGAAAATTATAGTGATATTCTAAAAATTGAAGAAGCACTGCTTGTCTCTAGCGATTTTATCGGCAGTACTTATTCTTCCATAATTGATAGCGAGATGCTGGAGGTTAATGGTAGAATGATCAAAGTTTTGTCATGGTATGATAACGAATGGGGTTACTCTGTAAGACTCGCAGACTTTACAAACTATATTGCAAAAATATTATAAATTAAAAAATCTATTATGCTTAAAAAAGACGGAATGTATTATCCATCAGATGAGTTTAAATCAAAAGCACATATAAATAGTGAAGATGTTTATAACGAAGAACCAATAACCTTCTGGGGAAAAAATGCGAAAGAGGTTATTTGGAAAGAAGAATGGAAAGAAACATTTAAACATAACCCTCCTTACTTTAGTTGGTTTTCCGGAGGAAAAATTAATATTACCGAAAGCGTTTTAGATAAAAACAAAGATAACGAAAAGACAGCGATTATTTTCTGCCCAAATTCTCCGGACGAAGAAGAGCTGAAAATAAGTTATAAAGAGTTATACAAAAGAGTAAATAAGTTTGCTAATGCATTAAAAAAACTTGGCGTAAAGAAAGGGGATCCAGTTGGGATATATATGCCGATGCTTCCGGAAACAGTTGTTGCATTTTTAGCCTGTGCAAGAATCGGGGCAATGCATACGGTTGTTTTTTCGGCGTTTAGTCCTTCGGCGCTGAGAGTAAGACTACAGGATACTGGAGCAAAAATTCTTATTACCGCTGATGGTTTTAAGCGTGCACACGAGGTTGTTTCTTTAAAAAATAATGTTGATGAAGGGATAAAAGAAACCTCTATCGAAAAAGTTATTTTAGTAAAAAGAGGAGAACAAGAGATTAATTTTACTGAAAAAGATTTATGGTGGCACGATCTAGTAGCAGAAGAAGAGGAAGAGTGTGTCGCAGAAGTGATGGATAGCGAAGATCCACTTTTTATTCTTTATACAAGTGGTTCAACGGGTAAACCAAAAGGGGTTTTACATACTTGTGGTGGATATGCAGTACAAGCAAAAGTAACCGGAAAATATATATTTGATATTAAAGAAGAAGATATTTTTTGGTCAACTGCTGATATCGGATGGATTACTGGGCATACCTATACAATTTATAGTCCACTTCTAAATGGAGCTACAACTGTTATTTTTGAAGGCGTCCCAAATTGGCCAAATCCTGATCGTTTTGCAGATATTATCGAAAAACACAATGTTACACTTTTTTATACCGCTCCGACTGCAATAAGATTATTTAAGATGCAACTTGGCAGTGTAAATCGAGAACTGAAATCACTAAGGCTTTTAGGTTCCGTCGGAGAGCCGATAGATGAGGATGCTTGGGATTGGTATTATCGCGAAATTGGTAAAGAGAGATGTCCTATTGTTGATACTTGGTGGCAAACGGAAACCGGGGGAATTCTGATAACATCTTTGCCTGGAGTTGGACCCTTTAAACCAACTTTTACGGGGAGAACTTTTCCGGGGGTTAATTTTGATATTTACGATGAAGAGAGAAAAAATGTAGCTGCCGGCGAAGTTGGAGACTTAGTAATTCTTCCTCCATTTTCTCCTGGTATGCTTCGCGGAGTATATAATAATGATGAAAAATACAGAAATACCTACTTTTCGGAATACGGAGAAGAAGTATATTACACGTCGGATAAGGCATATCGTGATGAGAATGGGCTTATAAGAATTGTTGGAAGGGCTGATGACGTTATTAAAGTCGCTGGACATCGTTTATCAACTGGTGAAATGGAAAACATTGTTGCAAAAAATAAGGATGTTGCAGAGTGTGCCGTTGTTGGGATTCATGATGAAATAAGAGGAGAGGTCCCAGTTGTTTTCGCGGTTGTTACAAGTGACAGAAAGGAAGTTGAAGAAGAAATTAAAAAGGCACTATGGGATGAAATTGGACCAATTGCTATGGTAAAAAGTATTTATCTTGTTGCTGATCTTCCAAAAACAAGATCGGGAAAGATTATGAGAAGAATTATGAAAAAACTTTTTACCGGAGAAGAGCTCGGAGATCTTTCAACGCTAGCAAATCCGGAAAGTGTAGAAGGATTAAAAGAAATAATTAACCAAAAAATATGACTATCGTAATTGGACATAAAAATCCTGATACAGATTCAGTCGTTTCAGCTAAAGTTTTTGCTAATTTTTTAAAAGAAAATGCTGTTTCTAAGATTGCAGGAGAAGTGAATAGAGAAACGGAATTTGTTTTTTCTTTTTTTAAAGAAACTTTACCAGAAATTATTTCTGATGAAGAAATTGAGAAGGAAGAGTTTTTTCTTGTAGATCATAATGAAATAATGCAGTCAGTTGCAAAGAAAGAAAACATTATCGGTATTTTAGACCACCACATGCTTTCGGGGCTAAAGACTGACAAGCCGATATTTTTTCGTATTGAACCAGTTGGTAGCACGTCAACTCTGATTTATAAAATGATGCGTGAGAAGGGAGATAGTATCACTGAAAAAGATGCGGGACTACTTCTTGCGGGAATAATTTCTGATACTTTAAATCTTAATTCGCCAACAACAACGACTGAAGATATTGATACTTATTATGAGCTTTCACAAATATCTAAGATAGATCCAAACATATTGGCAGAAAAAATGTTTGAAGTAAAATCTGACTTGTCAGGGAAAAGCATTGATGAGGTTATTTTAGGTGACTTAAAAGAATTTGATTTTGCGGGGAAAAGGGTTGTTATCGGTGTTGCCGAGACAACATCGCTTTCTTACTTTGAAAAAAATGAAAAAGAAATTATTGAGGCTTTGGAAAAGATAAAAAGTGAAAAGAAATACGATGCTTTCTTTTTTGGCGCAGTTGATATTATCAAAAAGAACACTTTATTTTACCCTGCTTCGCTAGATGAACGTGAAATAATTAAAAATGTTTTTAAAGGAGAAGAAAAAGAAAGCTACTTCATTTTAGAAAATGTTGCATCACGCAAGTTGGAAATTGCTCCACCAATTTCTAGTTATTACGAAAATTTAAAATAAAAAATATGCCTAAATATACTGTACCGTATAAGAAAATAGCACACAAGGATCTTCCACATGTCGGAGGTAAAAACGCTTCACTTGGTGAAATGATAAAGTCTTTAACTAAAAAGGGAGTTGCAGTTCCTGGCGGATTTGCAGTAACAACAGATAGTTACTGGGCATTTTTAAAAGAGAATAATATTGAAAAAGAATTGCGTA
The DNA here is from genome assembly GCA_964420305.1 of uncultured Candidatus Saccharibacteria bacterium. Lineage (GTDB taxonomy): Bacteria > Patescibacteriota > Minisyncoccia > Minisyncoccales > PWPS01 > PWHW01. The sequence goes on from CAYQSS010000003.1 coordinate 17,570, forward strand.
TAATCTTTAAAAGTTATGACAAAAATAGCACGAAAAGCTTACGAGAGACAGGAAAAAAAGCTCGTCTGGCAGTTATGAAAGGAAGTTTTCCAGCAAAAGTTGAAGAGGCAATAAGAAAATCTTACCGTGAGATGTGTAAGGAGTATAAAACCAATGATGTTAGTGTTGCTGTTCGCTCTTCCGCAGTATGTGAAGACGCACCTGATGCCTCTTTTGCAGGCCAGTTTGAAACTTTCTTGAATATAAAAGGAGAGGAACAAGTCTTAAACTATGTAAAGGAATGTATTGCTTCTTCTTTCAATGATAGAGTGATTGCCTACCGAGAAGAAAAAAAAGTTCCTCACTTAAAGTTTGCGTTGTCAGTTGGGATTCAAAAGATGGTTCGTTCTGATTTAGCCTCTTCTGGAATTATGTTTACTCTTGATACCGAAAGCGGATTTCGTGATGTAGTCTTAATTAACTCTATTTTTGGCATCGGAGAAATGATTGTTCAGGGAAGCATTACACCAGATGAATTTTATGTTTTCAAACCAACTCTTGAAAAAGGATATCCAGCAATTATTAGAAAAGATTTAGGAAGAAAAAATAAAGAGTTTATTTATAAAAAAGGAGGAGGTCTTTTAGAAAGGACTGTTCCTGAAAAAAGAGCCTTAAATTTTTCAATAAACGATGATGAAATTTTAACGCTTGCAAAATGGGCAGTAATCATTGAAAAACACTACAAAAGACCGCAAGATATAGAGTGGGCCAAGGATGGAGAAACAGGAGAGCTTTTTATTGTACAAGCTAGACCAGAAACGATACACGCAGCAAAAATAGGAAATAAATATCTTGAATATGATATTAAAACCAAGGAAGCACCAATTTTAACTGGTATCGCGGTTGGTGAAAAAGTAGGAAAAGGGAAAGTGAAAGTAATTGAAAATGTTAGTGAAATTGAAAAATTTGAAAAAGGAGACGTTTTAGTAACAAAGATGACTGATCCAGATTGGGTAAGCATTATGCGTCTTGCTTCGGCGATTATTACTGATGAAGGTGGAAAAACAGCTCACGCTTCTATTGTTGGAAGAGAACTTGGTGTTCCTACGATTGTTGGGACAGAAAAAGGAACAAAGGTTTTAAAAGATAAAATGATGGTAACTGTTGATTGTACACAAGGATTAAATGGAAGGGTTTACAAAGGAGATGTTCCGTATTCGGTTAAAGAATATGATTTAGATAAGGTCCCTGGGATAAGAACGAAAGTAATGTTAAACGTTGGTACTCCTGAAATGGCCTTTCGTGCATCACACCTTCCTTCACATGGTGTTGGACTTGCGAGAGTAGAATTTGTTCTAGCAGAAAAAGTTCGTGTTCATCCTCTTGCTCTTTATCATTATGAAAAGATAAAAAACAAAAAGATAAAAGACAGGATAAGAGAAATTACAATCGAACATAAAGATAAGAAGGAACACTTTATAAAAGAGCTTGCAGAAGGTGTTGCACAAATTGCTGCTGCATTTTATCCGAAAGAAGTTGTTGTTCGGCTTTCTGATTTTAAAACTAATGAATATAGAAATCTTATTGGCGGAGAACTTTATGAGAGAGAAGAATCAAATCCGATGATCGGATTTCGAGGAGCATCAAGATATTTGAATGAAGAGTTCTTTCCTGCTTTCCAAATGGAATGCATGGCGATTAAACGTGTCATTGAAGTTTTTGGACTAAATAATATATCACTAATGGTTCCTTTTTGTCGTAGCATCGAAGAAGGAAAAGAAATTAAAAGAAGAATCAAAGGAGAGGGGATTAAAAATACAAAAATCTATGTAATGGCTGAGATTCCTTCAAATGTTGTTTTAATTGAGGAGTTTAGTAAAGTTTTTGATGGATTTTCAATTGGCAGTAATGATTTAGCACAACTTATTTTAGGAGTAGATAGAGATAACTCTCTTTTATCCAAAAGATATGATGAAAATAATCCTGCAATAAGGAAAACAATTTCAGACTTTTTGAAGAACGCTCATAAGTTAAAAGAGAAAGTTGGGATCTGTGGAGAAGCACCGGCAATTATTCCTGGGTTTGTTGAATTTTTAGTTGAAAATAAAATTGATTATGTTTCGGTGAATCCAGATTCTTTCGTTCAAACGGTAAAGAAAATTTATAAATCCGAGAAAAGATAAAATGTTTGATATTATTACATTTGGTTCAGCGACAAAGGATATTTTTTTAAGATCAAAAGAAAATATTGTTTTGACAGATGATAAATTTCCTACTGGAAAAGGAGTTTGTTTTTCTCTTGGATCAAAAATAAAGATTGATGAGGTTTATCTAACCTCTGGTGGCGGTGGAACTAATACTGCGGTTACTTTTGCAAAGCAAGGATTTAATATTGCTTATTGTGGCAAGATAGGAAGAGATGAAGCAGGCGAAGGGGTTTTAAAAGACCTAGAACGTTATAAAGTAAATAGCGATTTAGTTTCTTCTACTGATGAGAAACCAACAAATCATTCGGTAATTATCGATGTTCCGGGAATTGACAGAACAATCCTTATTTATCGTGGAGCATCTGATTTTCATTGTGTCAAGGACATCCTCTTTGATGATTTAAAAGCAAAATGGTTTTATCTTGCACCTTTCTCAAATTCCTCGGAAGATTTATTTTACGCTCTTCTAGACCATGCAATAAGAAACAATATTCGTGTTATGGCAAATCCTAGCAAAGGACAACTAAAGGATGAAAGGATAAAAGAAGCTTTAAAAAATGTAGATGTCCTTCTTTTAAATCAAGAAGAAGCAGCGATTTTAACTGGAATTTCCTATGAAAATGAAAATGAGGTAATTAAAGAGGCAACGAAATTTTCTAAAGATGTTTTACTCATTACTCAAGGAGTTAAGGGAGTTGTTGGTTACTCTAAAAATACTTTTTATAAAGGAAAGCCGGTTTTTCCAGATGCAGACGATAGAACTGGAGCGGGAGATTCTTTCGGTTCTGGATTTTTAGCGGAATATATGAGAAGCGGTGATATCGAAAAAAGTCTGCAGCTTGGAATTGCCAATTCTACCGCATGCCTACAAAAACCGGGTGCAAAACATGGGTTATTAAATAAAGAAGATAAATATTCATTAAACCCTCTTCTTAAAGGAGAAGACGTACTTTTACTTTCTTTTTAAAATGTTTGCCAAAAAAAAATTAATTGAAGTTTTCAAAAAAGCGAGAGAAGAGGGGAGAGCTGTGGGGCAGTTCAACTTTTCTTCTTTTGAGCAGTTAAAAGGAATTGCACGAGCTGCAAAAGAAACAAACTCTCCAATAATTTGTGGAACATCTCCTGGAGAATCAAAATACTTTGGAATTGAAGAAGCTGTTTCTCTGGTAAGAATAATTGGAAAGAAAGAAGGTGTTTCTCTTTTTTTAAACTATGATCACGGGAAAGATGTTGAAGTATTGAAAAATGCAGTCGATTTGGGATATGATATGGTCCACTTTGATGGCTCACATCTTGAGATCGAGGAGAACATTAAAATTGTTAAAGAAGTTGTTTCTTACGCAAAAGAAAGGGATGTTTTAGTCGAAGGAGAGATTTCAAAGATACTTGGGAAATCTGTTATTACTAACGACGAGATAGAGAGCGTTACCTTGACACCAGTAGAAAAAGTTGTTAAATTTGTAAAGGAATCAGGGGTGGATTGTATTGCTTTTGATGTTGGTAGCTTTCACGGAGTCCATAAAAACTCACCAAAGATTTATCCAGAAAGAGTAGAAAATCTTTTAAGAGAAGTTGATTCGTTTGTTGTTCTACACGGTGGTTCAGGAATTGAAAATAGTGATATTGAAGAGTTGATAAAAAGAGGAGTAATAAAAATAAATGTTAACACCGAGATTCGCTTTGAATGGCGTAATGCGCTTTACAACAAACTCTCTTTAAATGAAAAAGAAATAGTGCCTTATAACGTACTTCCTTTTGTTATTGAGGAAGTTTCAAAAAAAGTAAAAGAAAAAATTAACCTTTTTAATCATGAAAAAAATAATTTTTGAAAGAAACAAGTGTATCGGATGTGGAACATGTAGTGTAATTTGTCCTGGTTTTTGGGAGATGAGTGATGATGGAAGGGTAAATCTCAAGGAGGGAGTTGAAGTAGGTGATGATTTTGAGCGAGAAATTGGTGATAGTGAGTGTAACGAGGAGGCATCACAAGGTTGTCCAATGCAGTGTATTCATATAAAAGATAATTAACATGACTGTAGATAAAAAAAAGATACAAGTAAAAACAAGAGAAAAAGGAGAAAAAGTTGAAGAGGGGATGATGCCTGTCGTTTTGTATGGTGCGAAGAGAGAAAATATTTCTCTTTTGGTTGACAAAAAGGAATTTACAAATCTTTATAGTGAAGCAGGAGAAAGCACCTTAATTACTCTCGAGATTGAAGGTAAAAAAGAAAAACCTTTTGTTTTAATTTATGATATACAAAGAAACCCCTTAAACGGTGAAATAATTCACGCAGATTTTTTTGAACCAAATCTTAAGGAAGAAGTTGAAGCAGAAGTTCCACTTGTTTTTCTAGGAGAAGCACCTGCTGTAAAAGACTTTGACGGAACATTAGTTAAAAACATGCATACGGTTAATGTTAAGGCGCTTCCTCAAAACCTTCCTCACGAGATTCAGGTTAACATCGAAACATTAAAAACATTAGATGATGTAATTCATATTAAGGATTTAAATATTCCAAAAGATGTTGAATTACTGCACGATGACGGGGCGGTAATTGTAATGATATCTTCTCCAGAGAATGTTGAAGAAGAGCTTGATAAACCAATTGAAGAAGAAAAAGAAGTAGAGGTTGTTGGCGAAAAAGAAGAAAAAGAAGAAGAGAATAAAGAAGAAGATAAAGAGGAAGATAAAAAAGAAGAGTAAAAATGAAAAAAGCTTTTGTTCTTATATTTATTTTTATATTGCTACTTCTTTCAGGAAGTACGTATTTTGTCTATGCACAAACAGACAAAGAAAAAGAAAAGGCAGCACTTGAGAAGGAACTAAAAGAATTAGAGCTTCAAATTGCAGAGGCAAACAGAGGTATTACAGCAACTGAAGCAGAAAAACAAAGCCTTCAGTATCAGATTAGAAAACTGCAAAACGAAATCAACTCTCTATCTGCACAAATCAACCGTAACCGAGTCATGATTCAAAGTCTTGGTCTTAAAATTAATGATACCCAAGGATCAATTGTTAAAACAACCGAAAAGATAAACAAATCTCAAGAAGACCTTGCAGAAACTCTTAGAATTTTGAATATGGAAGGCAAAACATCAGTTTTAGAAATACTAATTTCGGAGAACAATCTTTCTTCTGTTTTTAGTAGTTTAAATTCGCTTGAAAGACTTTCAGGTGAAACGAAAGTAATCCTCGATGAAGTAAGAGAGTTAAGAAGATCATTACAAGGATACAAAGAAGAATTAGAGATTGATCGTTCTGAAACGGAAAAAATTGCAAAAATTCAAGAAGCACAAAAAATTCAAGAAGAACAAGCTCGTTCTGAAAGACAAAGGTTGTACGGATTAACCGAAGCGGAATATCAGAAACAAGTTGCAGAAAAACAAAAACTAGAAGAACAGGCGGAAGAGATTAGAAGAAGGATATTTGAACTTGCTGGACTTCCAGAAGATGTCCAAGCTCCAACATTTAAAGAAGCTTATGATATTGCAAAGTGGGTTGAAAGTTTAACTGGGATTAGACCAGCATTTTTACTTTCGATATTGCAACAAGAATCATCTTTTGGAAAAAATGTAGGACAGTGTCATATTGCTGACACAACGTCGGGTGCATCGGTACACATTCGTACTGGACAAAAGTATTCAAATGGAATTCATCCGACAAGAGATATTCCTCCTTTTTTAGTAATTACTAGCGAACTTGGTAGGGATCCGTTAAAAACTCCTGTTTCTTGTCCTTTAAGTTACGGTTACGGAGGAGCAATGGGGCCAGCACAGTTTATTCCATCAACTTGGATGATGTACAAAGACAGGTTAAAAGGGCTTTTAGGGAGACCGGCAAACCCATGGAGTATTAGAGATTCTTTCTTAGCATCAGGCGTACTTTTAACTGATTCTGGTGCAAGATCAAAAACAAAGGAAGGAGAATGGAGGGCTGCTATGATATATTTTTCAGGAGGAACTACAAACTCAAATTATTTTTGGTATGCTGATCAAGTTATTGCAAGAGCAGATCGGTTTGAAAACGAAATCGATATTATGCTGAAAAACTAATTTACTCGATAATAATATCTTTGTACTTTTCAGACTCTTCGGCATCTCGAAGAGTATTTATTATCTCATCTAAATCACCATTTAAAATTTCTTCCAAACGGTGCCAACTTTTTTCAATACGATGATCAGTCACTCTGTTTTGCATATAGTTATAGGTTCTTATTTTCTCTGCACGCATTGCAGTCCCAATCTGCATTTTTCTTTCACTTTCTTCTTTTTTTCTTCTTTTCTCTTGTTCCATTTCATGAAGTTTTGCCTCTAAAACAGAGAGTGCAGTTTCTTTGTTTTGTTGTAGACTCCTTTCATTTTGTGAAGTGACAACAATTCCTGACGGTTCATGAACAATACGAACAGCAGTTTCTCTTTTATTGACATACTGACCTCCTGGTCCTGAAGACTTACAGGTTTCAAGACGAACATCCTGTGGGTTGATAATAATTTTTCCTTTTTTCGGTTCAGGTAAAACAGCGACAGAAACAGTTGATGTATGAACCCTTCCTCCCTTCTCAGTCTCCGGTACTCTTTGTACACGATGAACTCCTGCCTCATAACGCATTAATGAGTAAGGGTCATTTTTTTTCATCTTAAAAGTAACTATCTTGTATCCACCTTGTTCCGTTTTATTCTCATCTAAAACATGAACATCAATATTTTTAGTTTGTGCAAAACGTTTATACATTTCAAGAAGATTTGCCACAAAAAGGGAGGCCTCATCTCCTCCCGCACCGGAACGTATTTCAATAATTGCTGTTCCTTTCTGTACTTCATCGTCCTCAAATCCTTCTCTTTTTGCAATAAGCCTTTTTAAGGTTTTTACAATTTCTTCTTTTTTCTCCTTTAAAGAATGGAGCTCCTCTGTAGCGATTGATTTAAGTTCTTCATCATCTGAAGAGGAAATGATATTTTCACTGTCTTTAATCTGTTTTTTTATATCTTCAAATGCCTTTTTTTCATTAATTATCTCTTCTAAAGATTTCTTTTCCTCACCTAAAACCTCCCACTCAGTTATTTTTTCTGGATGGGATAATTTTTCCATTAGTTCGTCATATTCCTTTTGTATTTTTTCTAAAATCATATTTTAAAACAAAACTCCCCAAAGGGAGGGGAGTCTTAATTTTTCTACAGTTATTTTTTTCTTTGTGCCAGCTTTTTATTAAACTTCTCAACTCTTCCCATTGTATCGAGTATTTTTTTCTTTCCAGTGTAGAAAGGATGGCAAGCTGAACAAACTTCAACTTTTATCTTTTCCTTGGTTGATCCCATGGTAAAAGTAGCGCCACAAGCACATGTGGCTTTTGCTTTCTTGTAATATTCTGGATGTGTGTCTTTTTTCATATATTTTTCTTTATCGCCAGTATAATAGCAAAGAAATGAGGAAAAAGCAAGATATCTTGATATTATTTAGAAATAATGATATATTACTCCACGTGTAATAAATTAGTAAAACTTTTAAGATGCAAGACAAAAAGAAAACAACAACAGAAGAGATGGCTGAGGCTGGGCTTCATTTCGGGCAGGCAGTTTCAAAAAGACATCCTAAGATGGAACCTTATATCGAGGGGGTAAAGGGTTCAGTACATATTATTAATCTTCAAAAAACCGAAGAAAAACTAAAAGAATGCTTAGAATATCTTTCTCAGTTAAAAAAAGAAGGGAAGATTATTATGTTTGTTTCAACAAAGCCTGAATTCCGCAATATTGTAAAAGAAGTAGCTAATGAGTGTGAAATGCCCTATATCATCAATCGTTTTTTGGGAGGGATGATGACAAACTTTAAAACGATGAAGGCAAGGATAGACTATTATAACAATATTTCAAAACAACAAGAATCGGGAGAACTTGAAAGAAAATATACTAAGCAAGAAAGAGTAAAAATTGTAAAAGAAATGGAAGGGCTAGAGAAAAAGTTTGGAGGAGTTTTAAAACTAGAAAGGATTCCTGATGCAGTTTTTGTTGTTGATATGATCAAAGATAAGTTAGCAATAAAAGAGGCAAAGATGTGTGGTGTAAAGGTTATTTCCATTGCGGATACTAACGCTGATCCTACAGAGGCAGACTGTTTTATCCCAGCAAACGATGATTCAATCAGTTCGGTAACCTATATTCTAAATAAAGTAAAAAGTGTATTAAAATAAAATAACATGCCAAATATCGAAGAAATAAAAAAACTAAGAGAAGAGACTGGTGTTTCGATGATGGAATGTAAAAAAGCACTTGAAAAAACAGGCGGCGACATCGAGAAAGCAAAAAAAGTTTTGAGAGAAAGAGGAGTAGAGCTTGCTGGAAAGAGAGCAGCAAAAGATACTGGAGAAGGCCTTGTTGCAAGCTATATTCATTCAAACAATAAAGTAGGTGTTCTTCTTGATATTCGATGTGAATCCGATTTCGTAGCAAAGTCCGATGACTTTAAAAGCCTTGCTCATGAAGTATGTTTACAGATTGCGGCAGCAAAACCAAAATATGTTAAGGAAGAAGATGTGAAGAAAGAAGAAATTGAAGAAGAGAAAGGAATTGTTTTAAAGCAGTGTGAGGGATCAAACAAACCACAAAATATTATTGATCAGATCGTTGAGGGAAGAATTAAAAAGTTCAAAAAAGAAATTGTTCTTTTGATGCAACCTTGGGTCAAAGATGATAAACAGACTATCGGAGATTTAATCAATGATAAAGTTGCTAAGATCGGTGAAAAAATTGTTATCAATCGTTTCGAGCGTTTTGAAATATAATGATAATTTCATTTTCTCTATTTTTTTTAGGAGTGTTGATGATTTTTGTTTTTCTTACATTGAAAGCACCACTTGTTGCTGGGCTTAGTGAAGAGAATAATAATGAAAATGATTTTATTATCCAAGCGAAAGAGAAGATTGAAGAGGGAGTTAAGAAAGAAGTGAAAGAAAGATTTGAAGAGCTTCTACAAAGAATACTTTCGGTTATAAGAAGATTCTTGATTAAAGTAGAACAAACTACTACAAAGTGTCTTTTTCGTTTGAAAAGGAAAAGGAAAAATAGGGAAGAGAACAAGCCGGAGTAGCTCAAGGGCAGAGCAATTGTTTTGTAAACAATAGGTTGGGGGTTCGAATCCTCTCTCCGGCTCAAAGAAATATTAATTTCTTTATAAAAATAGTCGGTTGTTACAGAAAAGCTTGACAAGCTTCAAGTTTTGTGTACAATTGACGACAGCACTTTTGAAAATTTATCCTTTGAGACGAGTCAGTTTCTTAAAGTTGCTCTGAATATTTTAAGGAATATTTGAATTCTCTTTTTTAGAGAGTTTGATCCTGGCTCAGGATGAACGCTGGCGGCGTGGATTAGGCATGCAAGTCGAGGGGCTTTGTACTTGTACAAAGTTACCGGCGAACGGGTTAGTAACACGTGGGAACGTACCTTCAAGACGGGAATAACCTGGAGAAATCCAGAACAATGCCCGATAGTCTTTTTTGATGAGAATCTTAAAAGTAAATGGAAACCTTTGGAGACCGCTTGAAGATCGGCCTGCGGCTTATCAGCTAGAAGGTGAGGTAATGGCTCACCTTGGCTATGACGAGTAGGCGAGGTTAGCGCCTGACCGCCAACAAGGGCACTGAGACACGGGCCCTACTCCTACGGGAGGCTGCAGTCGAGAATCATAGACAATGGGGGAAACCCTGATCTTGCGACGCCGCGTGCTTGAGAAGCCCTACGGGGTGTAAAAAGCTTTTCTCTTCGAAGAAGTAAATGACGGTAGAAGAGGAATAAGGGGGTGCCAATTCTGTAATCTCAAATAGAGAGATGGTGCAGAACTCTTCGGGTAACCGAAGATAGGCAAATTCGGCTTATATGCTGGAAAACCTTTTGTTGTCCGCTGAGTTTTTAAAAACTGCTTAAATTAGTTTAAGTCACGACAAAAGATAATCAGCAGGGAAGCTGCTCGATTTAAATTCTGTGGTATATTTCAATATGTTTACTACGGACCAACGCAATGTTCTCATTGGAAGCATACTGGGAGATGGAGGTATTTATTTAACCTCTTCGAAACCACACTTTTATTTTAAACAAAAAGAATCAAGTAAAGATTATGTCTTTTGGGTCTATAATTATTTCCATTCTTTTTGTAAGTCTCCTCCTAAAAAAAGAGTAGATAATAATCAGTGGTATTTCAGAACAAGAGGATTGGAATTACTTTCAGAATTTCATAGAAATTTTTATGATAAAAATGGAAGAAAAAAAATTCCACCGACAATTAAAAACCTACTTACATCTCCTTTATCGATTGCGATTTGGTATATGGACGATGGAACCCTTGACTATCGACAAAAAAGTCATTGTTCCTTCACTCTAATGACAAACTGCTTTACGATAAAAGAAACAAAGTTGCTTTCCGAAACATTATGGGAAAATTTCAAGATTTATTCAACTGTTCAGAATCCACATTGTAGAGGAAAATCTTATCCTCGAATATATATTGGATCAAAAGGAAGAAGTAGATTTATTGAAACAATTTTTCCTTTTATACATGAATGTTTTCTGTATAAATTACCACAAAATCGAGTTAGCCCCTCAGAGACTGATTTCAATCCAAGGTGGATTGGAAAAGATAGAAGGTACCGTAATTACGGAAATAAACTTCTATAATACGCCGAACTCCTTTCTTAATAAATAGAAAGGATGATGATATAGTCCATACTAGGTTAAAACAAATATTATTTGTTTAGTATAGCCAGCAGCAGCGGTAATACAGAACCCCCAAGCGTTATCCGGTTTCATTGGGCGTAAAGCGTTTGTAGGCGGACTGTCAAGTTTCCTGTTAAATTTCTAGGGCTTAACCTTAGAAGTGCCGGAAAAACTGGCAGACTAGAGGACGTTAGAGGTTAGCGGAACGGTCGGTGTAGGGGTGAAATCCGTTGATATCGACCGGAACACCAAAAGCGAAGGCAGCTAACTGGGGCGATCCTGACGCTGAGAAACGAAGGCGTGGGGAGAGAACGAGATTAGATACCTCGGTATTCCACGCTGTAAACGATGGATACTAGCTTCTTGAAGTGTCGACCCTTCAAGTGGCGAAGCTAACGCGTTAAGTATCCCGCCTGGGAAGTACGGCCGCAAGGCTAAAACTCAAAGGAATAGACGGGGACTCACAAAAGCGGTGGATCATGTGGCTTAATTCGACGCTACGCGAGAAACCTTACCAAGGCTTGACATCTAGGCGAAAGTCGCTGGAAACAGTGACCCTCTTCGGACGACTAGACAGGTGTTGCATGGTTGTCGTCAGTATGTGCCGTGAGGTGCACGCTTAAATGCGGTAACATACGCAACCCCTATCCTATGTTTTATATGTCATAGGAGACTGCCCGGGACAACTGGGAGGAAGGTGGGGATGACGCCAAATCAGCATGACCCTTACGCTTTGGGCTGCACACATGATACAATGGCCGGTACAACAGGTTGCGAAAACGTAAGTTGGAGCTAATCCTCAAAACCGGTCCCAGTTCGGATTGAGATCTGCAACTCGATCTCATGAAGTTGGAATCGCTAGTAATCGCCAATCATCACGTGGCGATGAATACTTCCCTGAGTCTTGTACTCACTGCCCATCACGTCAAGCGAGCTGGAGATGCCCGAAGCACTTCCATTAGTGAAGTACCACGGTAGAGTCAGTGAGAGGGACGAAGTTGTAACAAGGCACGGGTAGCGGAAGCTGTCCGTGGAATAATTAACTTTTTAGAGTGTCGACTAAAGTTAAAATTTGGAATTCGAATTTTAACTTTAAAACACCCATGACCCAGGTGTTTACAAATTTGGGTCTGTTCAGAGCAACTTTAAGAGACTGACTCTAATAGGATAAACAAAAAAGCGGGTTATTAAGTATCCGCTTTTTTGTTAGGGTTGAAAAAATAATAAAATCTGTTATATTCTTT
>CAYQSS010000004.1:0-9077 GCA_964420305.1 uncultured Candidatus Saccharibacteria bacterium
CTATATTTTATATCTTTTGTTAAAATCACTCCTCTTTCGCTACTTAGTGCTTTTTCTTTGACTTTTTCATGCTCTCCTTCTTCTATATCATCAAGCAGTACTTTTGCTTTTTCGTTTAGCAGGCTCTGTTTTTCTAAAACCATTCCTTTTATAGTGCAAGGAAGCTTTGATGTAGTTGCGATAAAGTGAAGATTATATTCCTCTCCAAAAACCTTAAAGAAAACATACTCAACACGGTTTAAACTGATATCAGAAGTGACTATTACTGCCTTTTTTTCATCTTGAGGAAGAAAGAATTTTGTCTTTGCGTTGTAGGCGGAAAGAATCGTATCTTCAGATTCCATATCAAGAGAGATATCTTTTTCTTCAACTCCTAGACTGAGTAAATATTCTTTCATCCTTTCTGCTTCAGTAAAGATAGGCTTCTTTTTATAAAGAAAAGAGTATTTTCCAGAAAGAAGAAGAGGGGCGTTTTTTTCCTTATAAACTTTGTACCCTTCAAGAAGACGTTTTATTGTTTCGCCGGAAAGTATTCCTTTTTCATTTATTCCTGCGCCAAGAATAACGATAATCATATTTTTTTAATTAGTTTCCACTGTTTTTCTTTTAATCCTCCTAGCTTGTATTTGTCAATTCTTATTCTTTTAAGGTCAAGCACTGTGATTCCAAAAACTTCAAAGATTCTTCTTATCTGTCTTCTTTTTCCTTCAGTCAAGACAACCTTATACTTTTTAGATTTTATCCTTTTTATTTCCTTTATTTTCGCCAGTGTTTTCTCTTTGATATCTACTCCTTCTTTTAATTTTTCTTCTGTATCTTTGTTTACATCTTTACTCAGCAAAACCTCGTATTCTTTTTCGTGGGAGAAAGAAGGGTGAGTTAATTTGAAGGCAAAATCTCCATCGTTAGTTAAAAGGACTAGTCCTCGACTATCTTTATCAAGCCTTCCGACAACAAAAAGCCTTTCTTCTATATTAATAAGGGAGAAGATATTTTTCTCGCCAGGAGTTTCTTTGTTTGTACAAACATAACCTTGTGGTTTATTTAAGGCGATATAAAGAAGGTTCTTTTGAGGGGTAATTACTTTTCCTTCGATGACAACAGTATCTTTAGAATCAACACGCATTCCAATAGTAGCAAACTTTCTGTTTACCTTTACCTTTTTCTCTAGGATAAGCTGTTCTGCTTTTCTTCTTGAGCAGTACCCGCTGTCAGCAATAAATTTTTGTATCTTGATTTTCATAAAAAAAGAAGAGTAGATGTAATACATTCTACTCTTTTTTGAGTACGGAGTACAGAAAGGTTGGGAAGAAGAAAAACAAAGAAACAAAAACCCCAAGATAAAGAGCAACTTTCTTATTAAGTGGCATTGCTCTCCAGAAGGAATTGTAAAATGTTTCTATAGAGTATTCCCAATCTATCTCTTTGGGAACTTTAACTTCTATGCCTTCTTCTGTTACTTCTTGGATAACCACCTCTCTTTTTTCATTTCTTGTCTCTGGTCTGCCTTTATATCCTATCCAAACATGGACGGGAGAAAGGAGCATCGAGTATTCGATATCATAATACTCGAAGATCGATGCGGTAACTAGAAACTGCGATTTGCAATCGCCAGCCCTGTTTCCCATTACCTCTTCTACGGTTGGGAAGTATAACGGAAGATTATAAACAGCCCAATCCGAAGTATAAGGGATCTTCTCCCTTACAATCTGTTCAATCTCTTGTGGTGTTTTCCCATAAGACTCTTTTAATAAGGGTCTTAATCCCTCAACAAGATAACTTGCTGGAGGATTATGAAACCGAGAAAGAGTAGTAAAAAACTTGCTGGGATTGGGGTACAAAACGGAAAAAGACCAAAGCAGTAGAAAAATAATCCCAAAAAAACTAAATCTTTTCAAAAGAGCACCTCCTCTAAATTTATTCTATATTATACCACAGAATTAACAAAAAGAAAACCGTCATGAAGACGGCTTATAACTAGAGGGAGGAATGGTTTTAGTTTTACAGTTCCTTATCTTTCTTAATAAAGCATCAAAGTAGTACTCAAGTTCCATTTGTTCATTTTGAGGAAGAGATTTCCAGATATTTTTAAGTATCTTTGATCCGTAATCGTTTTCTGCATCGTAAAGGATTTTTTCCATTTCTTCTATCGCTCTGATTCCCTCGGTTAACCTCTCTTTGTAAAGGAGGTAAATGAAACTTTTCAGTTTATTCTCTCTGTAGTTTGTAAGACAAACAATATTTTCATCTCTCTCCAAAACAATCACTCCTTTTTTGATTAATGAACTATAATTTTAATCCCACCTTATTTTATACTCATCACAATCATCTCCATTGTAAACACATTTTGTTTCTTCAACAATAACTTTTTCGCTTTTTAAAGCAAACTCTGCGAGTCCCTTTATATACCCCTTATGATAAATACAAAGCAAGGGGTCGGTTTTAAACCCATGAATCTGAAGAACCGCTTGTTGCAGATCTTCATTAAATTCTATCGGGTTTATATAGCCAAAATTAAAAAGGTTTTTCCAGTAAACAGGAGATTCTTCAAAAAGTCTTTTCGGAAGAATCACACTTTTAGCAAGTACTTTCAATCCTAAAGAAAAACGTGGGGCCAAGCGGCCCATCTCAAAAACATCTTTTTCTTCAAAGTAAAATATTTCTTTTGCAGTAATAACAATAAGCGAGCTTATTCCCTCACTCATCCAGTCTAGAGATTTTATCTTTTTAAAATTAACCGGAGTACCGAGTTCTTCTAATTTTTCTTCAAGCTTTTTCAGTCCGCCCTTTCCTTCCTTCTTTTTGATAAAGTCAGCATGGTTTAAAAATATTTCTCCTCTTACTTTTCCAGAGAACTGCTTTAGTCGATTTGCTTTTTCTTGTAGTGTTTCTTTTTCCATGTTTATTCCCAAGTTATGACAAATTCATTGTAATCTGATCCGTTGTGGGTGCAAGATGTTTCTTGCACATTAATATTTTTACTTTTTATTGCAAACTCGCAAAGGCCTTTGAAATATCCTGCATGGTAGAGACAGACTAAAGGATGAGTGTTAAATCCTCTTTCTCTAACAGTTGCCTTATTATTTTCTGTGTCAGAAATAACTTCGACAGAACCAAAGTCAAAGTGTTTATTCCAGTATTTTGCCGCATTATTTAGAAGCGATTCAATAGAAACAAGATACTGAATCATTACTTTTATAATAAAAGAAAATTTTGGCGCAAATCTTCCCATCTCGAAGATGTCTTCCTCTGTCCAGTTGAAGACTTCTTTGGTCACTACAATAGTAAGGGAACTTAGGCCTTCACTAATCCACTCAAAAGACTTTATCTCTTCAAAAAGAATTGGTACTCCAAGCTCGGTCATCTTCTCTTCTACTTTTCTCACTCCTTCCTCTCCTTCTTTCTGCCTAATATAATCAGCATGGGTACGAAAAACCTCACCTTTCACGTGACCGGGAAAGTCTTTTAGTCTATCTGCCGCTTCTTGTAGTGTTTCTTCCATCACTGTTAATATACAACTTTAAGAGAAAGGTGTCTATACCAGCCTTCTTGCAAAATCCTCTGTTTTTCACTATAATACACGCACCTTAGGGGGTAGCTTTTTTGTTGCCCTGCAAATATTATGATTGATTCTCCTATTCAAGAGATAAAGAACAAGCTAAACATCGTTGATGTTATTAAAGAATATGTTAACCTAGAGAAAGCAGGCTCTAATTACAGAGCCCTTTGTCCTTTTCATCAGGAAAAAACACCATCCTTTTTTGTTAACGAAGCAAGACAGATTTGGAGATGTTTTGGAGGATGTGGAGAAGGGGGAGACATGTTTCAGTTTGTGATGAGAATTGAAGGAGTAGAGTTTGGCGATGCACTGAGGATATTAGCAAAAAAAGCAGGGGTAAAACTTAGTAAACAAAATAAAGAAGTAGAGACGAAAAGAAAAAGGCTTTTTGATATCAACGAAATAGCAACAAGTTTTTATGAGAGACAGCTTTGGGAATCTAAAAAAGGAGAGCTGGTAAGAAAATATCTACTGGAGAGGGGAATTAAAGAAGAAAGTATAAAAGAATGGAGGATCGGGTATTCACCAGCTAAAAAAGATACTCTCTCGAACTTCTTAATTGGAGAAGGGTATAAAAGAGAGGAACTAATTGAAGCAGGAGTTTCGACAGGAAAAGAAGGCTATTCTTTTGATCGGTTTCGTGCGAGAATTATGTTTCCTATTTTTAACTTAAGTGGTTATCCGGTAGGATTTGGAGGAAGAGTCTATTTTAAAGAAGACAAGAGGGCAAAGTATGTTAATACTCCATCAACGCTTCTTTACGATAAAAGCGGAGTGATGTACGGAATGCATAGCGCAAAGATTGATATTAGGAAAAGTGGTTTTGCGGTTATTGTCGAAGGGTATACAGACGTAATCTTATCTCACCAAGCAGGATTTAAAAATGTAATATCTTCTTCTGGGACTGCGCTGACAACAAGACAGCTTGATATCTTAGGACGTTATACAAAAAAGATTCTTACTGCTTTCGATATGGATGAGGCAGGAGGGAAAGCAACAAAGAAAGGGATAGATATCGCACTAGAAAAAGAGTTTGATGTGAGAGTCATTATGATGCCCGAAGGAAAAGATCCGGCAGATATTGTCAGAGAGAACAAAGAAAAGTGGGGTGAGTGCATAAAGGATGCAAAGCCAGTCATCCAATTTTACTTTAAAAATATTCTTTCAAAATATGATCTTTCTGATCCCCACGAAAAAGGAAAAGCAGGAAAAGAACTTTTGCCAGAGATTAAGAAAATAAAGAATAGTATTGAGCGTTCACATTTTGTTACTGAACTTGCAAGAGTGCTGGGAGCTAGCGAGGATTCTATTTATGAAGAAATGAACAAGATAAAAGATGAAGAGCTCTCCAGAGAGAATGAAGACATTAAAGAAAAGAAGAAGAAAACAAGAAGAGAATTACTGGAAGAAAAGATTGCCTGTTTTTGTATAAAAGATGAAAGTTTTTTAAAAAAAATTGAAGAAAAAGACATTGAACTTTTAAATGAAGAGATAAAAAATATATTTAAATTTTTGAAAAAAGAAAAAGAAAGCTTAAATAAAGAAGAAGAAGATCTTTTAAACTATTTTTCTTTTCTTTCTTATGACGAAGAAACAAACAAAGAAGAAGAATTTTTAAGTTGCCTGAAAGAAATGAAAAAGGAGAGTATTAAAAGAAAACTGAAAGAAACAGAAGAAAAGATAAAAAAAGCAGAGATGGATAATGATGAAAAGTTAGAAGAGGAACTTATAAAACAATTTCAAGAATATTCAAAACAACTACAATCTCTTTAGTGGGATTTATAAGATATGCCTAAAAAAACAACCAAGAAAACAGCAAAAAAGACTCCTTCAAAGAAAGAAGTTCAAAAGAGGGTAAAGAAAGTAGTAGAGAGGACAACTAAAAAAGTAGCCAAAGAAAAGAAAAAACAAAAACCTTCTCCCAAAAAAACAGTTAAGAAGAAAACTACCAAAAAAGTTGTAAAAAAAGCGGTTAAGAAGCCAATTAAGAAAAAAACTATCACAAAGAAAAAAGTAGTTAAAAAAAGAGAACTATTTGGTGAAGAAAAGCTAAAAAGTCTTTTCAAAAGAGCTGAAAGAAGAAAAGGAGTTCTTTACTTTGTTGATATTTATGAATTCTTCCCAGGGTTAAAAAGAAGTGAAAAAAATCTCAATATTCTTCTTACTAAGTTAAAAAAGAAAGGAGTAAAAGTTAAAAAAGAAAGATCTTTTTTAAGTGATGATGCGCAGAAAGAGGTGGAAGATATGATTGGAGTTAGTTTTGATTCTATACAGAGTTATTTAAAAGAAATTGCCTGTGAGCCACTTCTTGATTCTGATATGGAAATTGATCTTGCGAAAAGAATTGAAAAGAAGGATCAGTCTGCAAAGAAGAAGATGATAAGAGCAAACCTTCGATTGGTTGTTTCTATTGCTAAAAAATATATTGGCAGATCACCCAAACTTTCTTTTTTAGATCTTATCCAAGAAGGGAACTTGGGACTTTTTAGAGCAGTGGAAAAGTTTGATTGGCGAAGGGGATATAAGTTTTCTACTTATGCAACCTGGTGGATTAGGCAGTCTATAAACAGAGCTCTAGCTGATCAGTCAAGAACAGTGCGTATTCCTGTTCACATGGTAGAGAAGATATCAAAGTATGTTAAGGCGAGAAAAGAACTTTTCCAGAGTCTTGGGAGAGAACCTTCTGCAGAAGAGATAGCAGCGGAAATGGGAACGGAGATTGAGAGAGTAAGGCATATTATTAAGATATATCAAACTGCCACTTCACTTGAGGCTCCTGTTGGAGATGAAGACGATAGCAGCACTCTCGCTGATTTTATTGAAGATGAGAAAGCTGTTTCGCCCTCTGTTGCAGCAGCAAGAAAATTATTAAAAGAAAGATTAGATGACATTCTAGTTGATCTTGATGAAAGAGAAAGAGAGATACTTTCAATGCGTTTTGGTCTTGAAGATGGAGTAACGCATACCCTAGAAGAAGTAGGGCAGAGATTTGGAGTAACAAGAGAAAGAATAAGACAGATCCAGGCTAAGGCACTAGAAAAGATAAGAAAGCATGAAAGATTGGAGAGGCTCGAAGGATATTGAGGAAGTTTTAAATTATGCTATAATAGGCCCTGTTTTCAGAAAAAAGATCTTTTAAAAAAGAAAATATTCCGCGGTAGCTCAGTGGTAGAGCAACCGGCTGTGTCACTTGTGTAAGTACTCTTGTATGGTATACTCATTGTGTGTATGCCAAAAGATAAACGTACTTATGCTGATCGTGCCGAATATATGCGCGAGGCAGTCAAAAAGCGTCGCAAGGGTTTGAGAGAAATGGCTCGCGAATATAAAGGTGGCAAATGTGCAATATGTGGATATAATCGGTGTCAGCGCGCACTAGGTTTTCATCACATTGATCCTAAAAAGAAGGACTTTGGTCTTTCTGCTAGAGGACTTACTCGGTCTTGGGAAAAGATAAAGAAAGAGATAGATAAATGTATATTAATTTGTGCAAATTGCCATATGGAAGTACACGACAAAATTACGCAGCTTCCTCGAGAAATCGAGGTTGAAAAACGAGGTGAAAACGGTGAAGCCCTTCGAAGGTAATACCGTGCCAAGGCCCGATTATAATCGGGCAAGGTGTAGAGACTATCCTTTTAAAGGAGTACTCTTTTCATTTTTAGGAATGAGAAGGGGAAGCGCCTCGCATCCTAGTACTATGGGTGAGGATGATGATATAGTCCACTCCGGCATGAAAATGTTGGGTTAAGTGTAACCGGTTGGCCGTAGGTTCGAATCCTACCCGCGGAGCAGAGTAGGACAAATAAAGCCACTTTTAATCAAGGTGGTTTTTTAGTAGAATAAAAACAATGAGAAAAAAAGAAATTATTATATATCAATCAAAAACAGGGAAAATTGAGTTTAGGGGTGATCTTGAGAAAGAAACTGTTTGGGGATCTTTAAACCAAATAGCAGATTTATTCGATCGCGATAAATCAGTGATCTCAAGACATATTAAAAATATTTATAAAACAAAAGAATTAAAGAAAAACTCAACTGTTGCAAAAATTGCAACAGTTCAAATGGAAGGAAAGAGAAAAACAAAACGTGAGATCGAATATTATAACCTTGATGTTATTTTGTCTGTTGGATATAGAGTAGACTCAAAACAAGCTACTCAGTTTCGTATTTGGGCGACAAAAACCCTAAAACAACACCTACTTAAAGGATACACGATTAACAAAAAGCAGATTAATAAGAATTACCAGAAGTTTATGGAAGCAATGTCGAATGTGAGGACTGTTCTTCCGGAAGAACAAAAAGTGGGAAACAAAGAAGTTTTGGAACTTGTTAATGCTTTTGCTAGTACTTGGTTCTCATTGGATGCGTATGACAAAGAGAAATTCCCCAAAGGGGCATATTCTAAAAAGAGAGTAGAAATTACTACTGAAGAATTGCAAGATGTTCTTCAGGGGCTCAAAGAAGAGCTGAAAAAGAAAAAACAAGCGTCGGAGCTTTTTGGTCAAGAAAGGAACAAAGAAGTAGTTAGGGGGATAGTAGGAAGCGTTTTTCAGTCATTTAATGGGAAAGATGTTTATCCAAGCACAGAAGAAAAGTCTGCCCATCTTCTTTATTTTATTATCAAAAATCATCCCTTTGTCGATGGCAATAAAAGAAGTGCTGCTTTTTCGTTTGTTTGGTTTTTAAGAAAAGCAGGTATTTTAAGAGCAGCTTTAACCCCAGAAGCACTAACCGCATTAACTATTTTGATAGCGGAAAGCAATCCGAGAGATAAAGATAAGATGATTAAATTGGTATTATTGTTATTAGGAAAAGGAAATAATTAAGTTTTAAAATAGGTTCGAAGAGTTATCAACCCTTGGAGCAAATTTCCCGAGACATCTCTCGGGTTTTTGTTTTAGACTTGACAAAAGTTTATTTTTAGATAATCTAAAGATAAACTTATTAATTAACGGATTAAAACATATGGACAAATTTATTGGTTTAAAAGAATTACGGGGAAATATGGAAAAGTATGCAAAGCTTGTCAAAAAAGGCGAAAGCTTGGTTGTGCTACGCAGATCTACTCCTCTTTTCAGAATCTCTCCTGTTGAAGAGAAGGGAGAAGAATGGGAAGAGGTTATTGATTTTACGAAAATCAAAAGAGGTGGCATAGATATAAAAGACATTCTTTCTAGGATTTAATATGGTAGATAAGATTGAAAAGGCACTAAAGAAATTGACGGAAAAAGAGAGAAAGACGATAAAAAGTGTTCTTATAAAAATCCAGAATAAAAAAACCAAAGACTTAGATGTAAAAAAACTAAAAGGGCGTGACGATATTTTTCGTGTCAGAAAGGGAAGAATTCGTGTTGTTTTTTGGAAAGGGAATGAAAATATTTCAATATTATCTGTTGAAAGAAGATCAGATAAGACATATAAAGATTTATAAATTTTTCAAAAAGATTCGAACTTTGTCTTATTTCCGAAGTTTTCTATTTTTTTCTAATAACAATCCCGAGATACTTGTCATTCC
>CAYQSS010000004.1:9087-27326 GCA_964420305.1 uncultured Candidatus Saccharibacteria bacterium
AGTTTTACGCGAAGGATGGTTTCTCGGGTTTTTGTTTAAAAGCGAAGAGTGGATGGTTGACAGTTGACAGTAAACTGTCAACCAATATAATTAGATTAATGAATACTAAAGAAAAGATATTTAATTATATCAAAGAAAAAAAACGAGTTGCTGTGAGTGAGCTTGGTAGTAGTTTTAATATAAGTAGATGGGCTATCTACAAACATCTTAATAATCTCATAAAAGAAGATAAAATTACAAAGATAGGGAGACCTCCAAGAGTTTTTTATTTGGTAAAAAAAGATGAAAAAAGAAAAGAGTTCATGATCGATGAAAAAAACAAAAATATTATTGAAGAAAATTATCTAATAATAACTTCTAGTGGTGAAAGGAAAGAAGGCGTGGAGGGTTTTGTTTATTGGTGCAACAAAAACAATCTAGATGTGAGCAAGACTATTATTGATTACATTAAAACTCTTGAAAAATATAATAATTACAAAAAAGAAGGAGTTATTAACGGAAATGATAAACTCCAAAATACTTTTAACGAAGTTTTTTTGGACAATGTTTATTATTTAGATTTTTATAGCATTGAAAGATTTGGAAAAACAAAACTTGGGCAACTACTTCTTTACGGGAAGCAAAGCGGTAATAAAAAAATAATTAAAGAAATTGTAGAGATAATCAGGCCCAAGATTGAGAGAATAATAAAAAAACACAAAATTAATGCAGTTGGTTTTATTCCATGGACAGTGAAAAGAGAAGTACAAATTATGCGAGAGTTTGAAAAGGGATTAGGGATTAATTTAGGGAAAATAAAGATAGAAAAAATTAAAACAGAAATAACTGTTCCTCAAAAAACACTAAACAAACTTGATGACAGAGTTGAGAATGCAGAAAAAACTATTATTTTGACAGGAAACACGAAATATAAAAACGTCTTACTAATAGATGATGCGGTTGGCTCTGGAGCAACTATGAATGAAACAGCTAAGCAGATTAGGGAGAAAAAAATAGCAAAAAAAGTAATAGGAGTTGCGATAACAGGAAGCTTTAAGGGGTTTGATGTGATTAGTGAGGTTTAATGATCTGCAAAACAGACTCGAAGCATTATCAATCCTTAGTATCGTGTAGGATAAGTAAAGCCATCTTTTAACCAAGATGGTTTTTGATAGCGGAAAGCAATCCGAGAGATAAGGACAAGATGATTAAATTAGTATTGTTATTATTAGGAAAAGGAAATAATTAAATCGTAAAACAGATCTAAACCCTGATTCATTATTTAATAGTTCCTCGAATATTTTCTCGGGGTTATTTTAAATGTGAAAGAGATAGTTAGCAGTTTGTTATCAACTAAAAGAAGAATAGTTTTCTTGTCTTGCAAAATTTTTATTTGGGAGTATAAGGGAAAATGCTTATTTAGAAATAAGTAAAAGGTCGAAGCAAAGAAAACAAAAAATATGAAAAAATTAGTTATTTTTTTAGCGATAATTCTTGGAATAGTTTTAGTACTTTTTATATCCATTCGGACTTCTGAAAAAGAAACAGATCTCTCTTATGAGAAAACAGAAGTCTATTTTGGTTGTGATGAGGGCAAAGAATTTGCTGTCACTTATTTTAATTCCGAAGAGCAACAAGGGTATGCTGAAATTGTTTTTAATGATGGAAAATCAATGGTTTATCAAACAATTTCTGCCAGTGGAGCAAGGTATCTAAGCGAAGACGAATCTATTGAACTATGGACCAAAGGTGATGAGATTTTTATTAAAGAGAATGGTGAAGAAATCTTTACAAATTGTAAGATAATTGAGGAAAGCGATGAAGAAGATGTAGTTGGTTTGCCTAATCCAGCGTCGGTTTATTGTGTCGACGAAGGAGGAACTCTAGAAATTAGGGAAGACGTTGATGGGAATCAAACGGGGTTTTGTATCTTTGACGATGGATCAGAGTGTGAAGAATGGAAATTATTCAATGGTGAATGTAAGAAAGGAGATTTTTTCTGTAAAGATATGTGCGGTGACGGAGTTTGCCAAGAGATTGTTTGTATGGCAGTTGGGTGTCCTTGTGCTGAAAACGCGGAAAGTTGTCCACAGGATTGTTTTAAGTAAAAATATTTTCAGAAACCACCTTTTAATTAAGGTGGTTTTTTGATAAACTGAATAAAGATGAACAAAAAATTAAAAATTATCTTTGGATTTGTTGTAATAATTTTTTTTATTTTCTTCTTTTCTCAATCTTTTGTTTCTAAAGAAAAAACAAAAATTCGTATTTCAGTCATTGAAGACGATATAACAGTTGATTTTAGTAATTGGAGTGAAAGTGATTGGGAGAGAGCATGGGAAAGTGGGGAGTATGTTGGCTGTGGAGACAAACTATCTTATATAGAGAAGGAAATCTCCTACACAACAATGCCACTAACTGCAATATACGAAGAACTTTTTAAAATGGATGGATTATTATTAATTGAAGAAAAACGATACAGAAATCCTATCTACGATCAAGACAACATGCAGTTTGAAAAAGTAGAGATAGAAGGAGAAGTAGCAAATATCTATCTTTTAGGAGAATATGTTTCAATTGGAACGTGTGAACCACCAAGAACAGAGGCGGTCTTAAAATTTGCTGCGCTGCAGTATCCGTGGATTAGTGATGTTAAAATATATCTTAATGGCAAGGAGATAGAATTTATTCACGGGGGAAAGTAAAATTGTTTCTAAAAAATAAAGTGATGAACCTTTCTGCTCAAGCAAAAAAAGCCATCAAGCTTATTTCTAAAAAAGATGAGAATGTTTTTGTTACTGGTAGGGCGGGGACTGGGAAATCAACTCTTTTGGAATATATTAGAAACAAAGAAAAAAGAAGGATCGTTATCTTAGCACCAACTGGCATTTCTGCTATTAATGTGAACGGAGAAACGATTCACTCTTTTTTTACGCTCAAGCCAGGATTTGAAAAGGACGAAGCGAAAAAGATGAAAATTGACGAAAGAAAGAGGAAAAAGTTTCAGGCCTTAAAGTCAATTGCAGTTGACGAGATATCAATGGTCAGAGCAGATATACTGGACGCTATTGATATTCTGCTTAGAAGATCACGGAAAAGTAAGATGCCCTTTGGAGGAGTACAGATGATTTTTTTTGGAGATTTATACCAACTTCCGCCAGTTGTTACTCTGGAAGACAAAGAAAAGTTTTTTTCTGAATACAAGTCGCCTTATTTTTTTGATGCCGATGTTTTTCACCACCAGGGTGCTTTATTCTCTTCTGGTTTTAATTTGAAAGTAATTGAACTAGAAGAAATATATCGACAAAAAGATAAGGACTTTATCGAGCTATTAAATAGCATAAGAGATAACTCGATAAACTGCAGCCAGATAGAAAAATTAAACGAAAATTACAACCCCGATTTTTCTCCGGAAGACGATGAAAAATACATCTATCTGACAACAACTAACGCAAGTGCTAATAAAATAAATGAAAGAAGGCTAAATTTAATTGGGAAAAAAGAAAAATTATTTATCGCAAGCAAAACAGGAAATTTTGCAAGAAACCTTTATCCTAATGATGAAGAGGTACGAATAAAAGAAGGTGCTCAAGTTATGTTTATCTGCAATGATAAAGAAAGGCGGTGGGTAAATGGAACAATCGGAAAGGTTTTAAAAATATTTGACGAAAAAGACGAAGAGAGTGGATTGTTTGAAACAGTTATTAAAGTTGAAAAAATTGATAAAAAAGTAGTTGAAGTTAAAAGACATACATGGGAAATATCAAAGTATATTTATACTAACGGAGTGTTTGAAAGAGAAAAGTTAGGGACCTTTAATCAAATCCCGATTAAGCTTGCTTGGGCAATCACAATTCATAAAAGTCAGGGAAAGACTTTTGATAGAATTATTGTTGATCTTGAAAGAGGTGGCTTTGCTCACGGACAGACGTATGTGGCTATTAGTCGGTGTTCATCTTTTGATGGAGTGGTGCTAAAGAGAAAATTAAGAAAGTCAGATATTATTATGGACGAAAGAATTCTTTCTTTCACGTCTTCTAATAAAATTAATTGATTTATGGTAAAATAGAGAAATGAAGAGAGAATATTTTCTTTTGTTTAAAACTTCGGGAAGCTATATCGGACTATTTGTTGGATTTATCTTTTCTCTTCAAATTGAAATGAATAGGATCTTCCTTCTGGAAGGGAAAAGAGATTTTGACTGCTACTTGAATTTAAAAAGTGGATTGTCTTGTTCTAGCTTAGCATTAATTAGTATTATCTTTTTTCTAGTATGTGGATTTATCGCTGGAGGATTAATTCAAAAAAAAATTAATAAATAAAAATATGATAAAAGAAGAGGAGATAAAAACCATTGAAAATATTTCTGGGAATGTCCGCGGAGAGAAGTTTTATACAACTCTTCCTTATCTGCAGAAAAGAGAAAAAAATGGGGAAGTAAAAAGAGTTTTAGAGGAAATGGAAAAAGCAGGTTATCCTCTCTCTATGAAAGAAATAAATTCAAGCAAGATGTATCCGATTAAAATGGCAATACTTCTTTTTGTTCTATCTAAAGATGTTTTTAATTGGAACGATGAAGATATTTTTGAAATGGGAAGATTTGCTCCGAGAACATCCTATGTCACAAAGCTTCTTTTAAGAAATTTAGTTTCTATAAAAACAATTTTTAATAAAGCCCCTGATACCTGGAGAAATCACTATGATTTCGGCTCTCTCGAAGCAATAGAAATTAATACAGAAGAAAAATATTTAGTGGTAAGAGTAAAAGATTTTGATGTTCATCCAATTACCTGTCCATATCACGCTGGCTATTTTCAGGCGATGACAGAGTTTTGTGTGAAAAGCAGAGAAGTAAAAACTGTTGAAACAAAATGCGTACACAAGGGCGATGATTATCACGAGTATCACATATCTTGGAAATAAAAAATATGAAAAAAGAAATAACAGAAAAAATATCCTCTTTAATAATAGCTGCCTTCGGTCTTGTTGCCGCTTTAGCTTGGAACGGAGCAATACAAGCAATCTTCAAAGAAGTTTTTGGAGAAGCCGAAGGATTAGTGCCGATGATAGTTTATGCTGTTGTTGTTACTATCATAGCGGTACTAGTGACCGTTTGGATTGCGAAAATCACCAAGAAAGAGTAAGTCTTTTTACATTTTCTTGATTCTATTGTATAAATCAGTAATCTGCACATTTAAGGAGGGGCTAAAGAATGGGAGTGTGTGATAAAATTTGTAGACATTGCGGTATAGTTAAATTAGAGGGGGAAAAGGAGGAAAAGTGTCCTTTATGTGGGAGAAAGATGGAACCTTATAAAAAAGAAAAGAAAGAAACCAAAACGGAGCGTCCTTAAAAAGATGCTCTTTTTTCTATTATTTCTAAGCATTGGGGAAGTAAAGCTATAACAGTTTTGTTTTTTAAAAGGCTATGGACCAGCATATACTCTTTATTGCGTTTGAAATTTGTGTTATTATGGGAAAAGTATGCTAGACATTAAATTTATCGAAGAAAATAAAGAGAAGGTGAAAAAAGCTGTAGAGGTAAAAGGGCTTGATGTTGATATTGACCTGCTTTTAGACTTGAATAAAAAAAGGAAAAACCTTCTAAAAGAAGTTGAAGATCTAAGGGCGAAGAGAAACCAAAACGTTGAGGCAATCAAAAAGGAAAAAGAAAAAGACCATCTCATAAAAGAAGGAAAGGAAATCAAAGAAAATCTAAAAAAATTAGAAGAAGAGTATCGTGTTGTTGAAGAGAAATACAAAGAACTAATGCTTGTTGTTCCCAATATTCCTTCAGAAGATACTCCGATCGGGAAAAGTGATGAAGATAATGTAGAGATAAAGAAATGGGGGAATGTCCCGGAATTTGACTTTCCAATTAAAAGCCACATTGAGCTTAGTGAAGATCTTGATATTATTGACTTTCAAGCAGGGGCAAAAACTTCAGGATTTCGGGGATATTATTTAAAGAACGATGCGGTTTTACTTCATTTTGGTATTCTATGGCATGCATTAAACAAACTTATTAAAAAAGGATTTGTTCCTTTTTTACCTCCTACGCTAGTCAATGAATTTGCTCTCTTTGGGAGCGGACACTTTCCCTTTGATAAAAATGAGGTATATCAGATAACAAACCCTGGGAAACTATCAAGTGGGGAAGAGATAACAAATCCCAAATATCTAGTAGGAACGGCAGAACCACCTCTTTTGGCGTATTATGTTGATAAGACTTTTAAAGAAGAAGATCTTCCGATAAAGTCTTGTGGAATATCACAGTGCTATCGATCAGAAGTTGGTAGTTATGGGAAAGATGTTAAAGGTATTTATCGGATTCACGAGTTTATGAAGGTAGAACAGATTATAATCTGCAAGGCAGATATTGATGAATCTAATAAATATCTAGAAGAAATGAGAGGGATATCAGAAGAGATGCTACAAGAATTAAAACTTCCCTACAGAGTACTTAGTATCTGTACGGGAGATATGGGAGCTGGGAAATATAAGATGTATGATGTTGAGACCTGGATGCCAGCGAGAAATTCATATGGCGAGACGCACTCTGATTCTAATCTAACCGACTGGCAAACGAGGAGGTTGAACATAAGGTATTTGGATAAGAGCGGAGAAAAGAGGTATGCGTTTGCGTTAAATAATACCGCCATAGCTTCTCCAAGAATACTTATTGCGATTATGGAGAACTATCAAAACAAGGATGGCTCAATTACAGTACCAGAAATCTTAAAACCATTTCTGGGGGGTAAAGAAGTCATTAAAAAAGTATGATAATGAAAACCAGAAAAATCATAATATTCATTTTAGCGCTGATGGTTGTTATTGCTCTTTTAGTGCTTAGAAATGAGGAAAGGCACGATCTAGAAAACGAAGAAGAGATTAAAGAAGAAATTGATAGAGAGGCAACAGAGAAGATAAAAGATATTTTGGTTAAAGGAAGAGAGGTTGATTTTTTGGTTTATGATG
This sequence comes from uncultured Candidatus Saccharibacteria bacterium, assembly GCA_964420305.1. Taxonomy (GTDB): domain Bacteria; phylum Patescibacteriota; class Minisyncoccia; order Minisyncoccales; family PWPS01; genus PWHW01. The sequence goes on from CAYQSS010000004.1 coordinate 16,044, forward strand.
TAACGATGTACAAATTTGGAGAGATTTTTTCCATGAAGTTCTGGGAAAAAGGAGAAAAAATGAGAATGGATGTTTCTTTTCAAGGAAGAACGATGATTAATCTTTGGGATAAAGAAAAAGAATCTGGATATCTTTATACAGCAGGAGATGCAACAGCTACAAAACTTGAATCTCAGCAAGCGACAGATATTTTTTACAGCTCTCTAAAAGAGTGGGTTAAGGATGCTCTTTATTACGATATCGTTGTTAAAAGGAGAGATATTTTTAAGGAAAAAGAGTGCCTTGTTTTAAATTATAAAAAGGATGAAAGAGATATTGAAATGTGGGTCGTAGAAGATCTTGGATTGCCAATTAAAATAGTAAGTCAGGAAGAGTGGGGAGAAGTAGAAATCATTATTGAAAATATTGACACTAACGAGATTCCCGATAGTGTCTTTTTGCTTCCTTCTAATATGGAAGTAACCGAAGAGTTTATATATTTTTAATTGTAATAAAAAATGAAAAAAGAAATAGATTCCCTAAGAGGTATTTTGTTAATTAGTGCTTTTGCGATAATGTTAACCGCCTTTTTTGTTTTTCTCAGTAACGATGTCGCTCAAGAATTCTTCTTCCCTGACATTGAAAGAGAAGAGGTTGAAGAAGAAAACGGAGATCTTATTTTAGGAAACAACAAGTTTGCTTTTGATTTGTATCAAAAACTTGACCACTCAAAAAATATTTTCTTTTCACCTTACAGTATTTTTTCAGCTCTCTCTATAGTTTACGAGGGTGCAGATGGAGAAACAGCAAAAGAGATAAAGAATACTTTGTACTTACCAGAGAAGAGCGTCTTAAGAAAATCCTTTAAAGCGGTTTATAACACGATAAATAAAAAAGAAAAAGAATATCTACTTAGCACGGGAAATGCTCTTTGGGCACAGAAAGATTACGCTTTTCTAGAGGATTATATTAATCTCGTTGAAGAGGACTATAGTGCAAGAGTAACTAACTTAGATTTTATAAAAGAAACTGAATTATCACGTACCACAATCAACGAATATATCGAAAAGCAAACCGAGGAAAAAATCAAAGATCTTATTCCTCAAGGAGTTTTAGGACCGCTAACAAGACTAGTGATAACAAATGCAATCTATTTTAAAGGAGATTGGAAATTTCAATTTGAAAAAGAAAAAACAAAAGAAATGGATTTTCATGTAAGTTTAGATGAAACTGTAAAAACGGAAATGATGTTTATGGAAATAGATGATACGAAGTTTAATTACTTTGAGGATGATGATTTAGAGATAATAGAACTTCCCTATAAAGAGGGAGAGGTATCGATGCTAATTTTACTTCCTAAAAAAGATATTAAGGAGGTTGAAAGCAGTTTAAGTTTTGAAGTAATAGAAGACTATAAAAGCAGAATGGAAGAAACATCTATTGATGCTATATACCTTCCAAAATTTGAAATTGATACCAAATATTTTATAAAAGATATTTTGATTTCCTTAGGGATAAATAGTGCTTTTATTGACGGACTTGCTGATTTTTCAAAAATGGATGGGACAAAAAATTTAGTTATTGACAGTGTTATCCACCAAGCATATGTTGGAATTGACGAAGAAGGAACTGAAGCGGCTGCGGCAACGGCTGTTGTAATGCGCCTTACTTCAGCAATGCCAGAGGAAGAGAAGATTTTTAATGCTAATCGTCCGTTTATCTTTTTTATCGAAGAAAAAGAAACAAAAGCGATTCTTTTTGTTGGTAAATTGAATAATCCTGAAAATTAGGCAATTTAGTGCTGTGGATAAAGTGGGGAAAAGGTTGACATATTTATTATAAAGATGTCGAATATATTATGGAGAAGAATATATACTTTTTAGAGGTAATAGATGAAGACAAAAACCTGATTCACGAAAGATTCCCAGAGGCAGAAATTATAAACGAGAAATTATCAGAGGAAGAAATAATAAAACGTTGCAAAGATGCGGAAGTTTTATGTGTCTTCATACACAGTAAAATATCTAAAAAAGTTATTGATTCTCTCAAAAATCTGAGATTAGTTGTTACTCGTAGTGTTGGTTACGATCATATTGATCTTCAGGCTGCTCAAGAAAAGGGAGTTACGGTTTGTAATGTCCCTGATTACGGCTCACACGTAATATCAGAATTTGTCTTTGCCCTACTTCTTTCTGGTCTTCGTCATATTGGCGAGGGAGATGAAAGAGTGGAAAAAAAGAAAGATTTTTCTTTCACGGGGCTAAGAGGGGTTGCTCTTAAAGGAAAAACTTTAGGAATCATCGGGACTGGGAAGATTGGAAGAAACGTAGCACGTATTGCTAGTTTAGGATTTTTGATGAATGTTTTGGCGTATGATGCCTATCCCAATAAAGAGATTGCAGAGGAAATGCATTTCAAATATGAAAGCCTTGAAACTATTTGGAAATATTCAGATATTATTAGCTTGCACTGTCCTCTTTTAGAAGAAACAAAACACCTTATCAATGAAAGAAGTATTCTGAAAATGAAAGATGGAGTAATCATTGTAAATACTTCTCGTGGAGGGATTATCGATACGAAATCACTTGTAGGGGCGATAAAAGATAAAAAAGTATCCTATGCTTTTCTGGATGTTTTAGAACACGAAGATAACATTATTACCGACAAAGAACTTATTAATCTCCCTGGTGTAATCACTACCCCGCACATTGCATTTTATGCTGACGACTCTATGGAAAAAATGTACGAAGAAACTTTTACGACAATTTCCGAGTATCTCTTAAGCGGAAAAATCATCAACAAAGTAACCGGATTTTAATTTTTCATTGATTTATTAAAATGTGTTATACTGAAAAAAGATATGAATAAAAAAATAATTTTTCTAATTTTATTTTTCTTAATAATTTTATCTGTTTTTGTTTTTTTTCTCTTCCTAAAAAAGGATCCGGAACCTGTTGTAGAGGATCCATTTGCAGGGAGAACTCTAAATATCTATAACTGGGATGACTACTTGTCGGAAGATGTAATTGATGGCTTTGAAAAAGAGTATGGAGTTACAGTAAATCTGGAAGTTTTTGAAGATTCTGATGATGTTCTTTTCGCCTTAAGAGATGATTCTTCAAAATACGACTTAGTTGTTGCGGACGATGATTATGTTCAGTACTTTATTCAGATGAGACTTTTGCAGAAAATAGATAAAAGTTCTATTCCTAATCTAAAAAATATAAATAAAAGTTTGATCACTGGATCGTATGACGAGAATATGGACTACTGTGTCCCTTATGCTTTAGGATATACCGGAATTATAGTTGATCCTAATTTTGTAGAGGACGATGAAGTTTCAAGAGACATTTTTTGGGATGAAAAGTATAAAGGGAAGATAACTATGGTTAATAATGCGGCAGAAATTTTAGTTAATGCAGCATATCATCTTGGTTACGATCCCAACGATATTACATTAGAAGAGCTGAAAAAAGCCGAAGAAAAAGCGCTAGAGCTTGGAGAAATGGATATACTTTTTGGGGATCCTATACAGCAGAGAGAATGGATCGTTGGTGGCGATGCTTGGATTGGATATCTCTACAGTACGGAAGTAGTTTTCATTCAAGAAGAAAAAGATGATCTTCTTTTTTTTGCTCCAGAAGAAGGTGTTCGTCTTTGGTCTGATTCAATGTGCATTCCGAAAGATACAAAAAACAAAGACCTTGCCGAGCTTTTCTTAAATTATCTTTTAGATATAGAAACAATGGCCAAAAACTCAGAAGGAATCTATGCCTTAATGCCTGGAATTGGAATAGAAGAATATGTCGACGGGGAGATACTAGAAGAAATAGAAGGATTGACATCTCCTCAGGATGAAGAAGTCTTAGAAAAAAGTATGTATGTCGATTACTTTCTTCGAGAAGACGTTTATGACATCTTAAGTAACATTACAAGAGAACTTAAAATAAGGGAATAAGATGAAGTTTGGAACAAGACTATCTTTTATTTTTATCCTAGTTGGATTTCTGCCGCTTCTTGTTGGTGGATTTTTACTCTTTTATTTTTTTGATGGCTATTTGAAAGAAACCACAAATGGTAATTTACAGAAGATTACAGAGATTACCTCTCTTAGAATTGAAACTTTTATTAACCAGTCTTTTTCGAGTGTTAATTTGTTGGATAAAAATGAAATATTAACGGCCAAAGAATCTTCTTTAGAGGAAATTCAAGAAGAACTAGAAAAAATTTATAGTTACTACCAAGTTCTTTTTCAAGACATTACGCTTCTTGACAGTGAAGGAGAAGTAATCGCCTCTACCTCTAAAAAATCTTACGGACGATGGGAAACGAACCCTTGGTTTATAAAGGCAAAAACAACGAAAGAAACAGTAATTTCTGATATGTACGCAGTATCTAATCCTGAAGAACCGATAATCGCTATTTTTGTTCCTAATATTGATGAAGAGGGAGAAATAACTTCTTTTATTGTTGTACAAATTGATACAAATCCTTTATTTCAAGATCTAAGATTTAAGATTGGAAAGAACGGAATGGCAATTCTTCTAAATAAAAAAGGAGATATTATTTTTCATCCTGACAAAGAGAAGCTTTTTACAAAGATATCAGAAAATTACCCGCTTGAAGAAAATTACTTAAAAAAAGAGGGCTTTTTAAGTTTTGAGATGGAGGGAGAGAAGTTTGTTTCTAGTTTTGCTGTGGTTGAAAACGAGTTGTTTCAGATGGAATGGCAGCTTGTAATTTTGCAACCAGAAGAAGAGGCTTTTGGGTTTTTAAAGAGAATGGCGGTTAATTATGGATTTTTATTAATTATTCTACTCTTTCCAATAATTATTTCTTCTTTCTTTCTTTCTCAAAAAGTAGTAAAGCCTTTGAAAAATCTGTCTATTACTTCAAAAAGAGTAGCGCGAGGAGACTTCAAAGCCAAAGCAACCGTTTACTCTAGCGATGAGTTCGGTGACCTTGCTGAAAACTTTAATAAAATGACAGAAGAACTAGAGAGTGCGAAAAAGACCATGGAGGAGGAAAGAGATATTTTAGAAATTAAAGTTAATGCAAGAACAAAAGAACTAAATCAAATCAATGAAAAACTTGAAGAAGAGGTTCAAAGTAGAACAGAGCAGATGCAAAGAAAACTTGGTGAACTTGAAAAGATGAGCAAGCTAATGGTGGGTAGAGAATTAAAAATGATAGAACTTAAAAAAGCACTCCAAGAAAAAGAAGAAGAAATTGAAAGGTTAAAGAGAGGATTATAATTTTATGAAGATTAATAAATTTCTAATAATATTTTTTGTTATTTTTCTTTTCGGATTAATCTTTTTTTTAAGAAAAAATTCCTCTGATGTGCCGAAACATTTTTTTGCGGAGACAGTCTCGTCTTCTGAGATTAAACTTTTTTGGCAGGAGGATAGTCGTGCTAGTCAGTATAATATCTATCGTACTGATGATCTTGAAAAAGAGTATCTAAGAGCCGGGTTTACAGAAGGAAGTGAATATCTTGATGAAAATCTAATGCCAGCGACAGAGTATTATTATAAGATTACTCAGGTTGTTGATTTTAAGGAGAGTCCTTTTAGTATGCGGGCCAGTGCAAAAACAAGTCCAGGGAATCCAACTGGACTTCGAGCAGAAGTTATTGATTTTCAAGAAGATCTTCAACTAAAAGTTAATCTTGTTTGGGACTACTCAATAGGAGCAGAGGAGTATTTTATTTACAGATCAAACGATGAGGCCGGTATTTATGAAAAAATAGGAAGCGCGGTTAATGAAAGTTATTCAGATACAGATCTCTTGCCTAATACCACTTACTACTATGCCGTTACTCAAGTAACCGGAGGAAAAGAGAGTGTTTATAGTAATGAAGTAAGTGCGACAACAGGATTTTCTTGGGATTGTGGCGATGAGCTAGATTACGGAGGAAGAAAATACAAAACTATAAGAATAGGAGACAGGTGTTGGTTTCAGGAAAACTTAAATGTGGTTACTGGAGATACTTACCGCAGTTGTGAGATAGAGAGGTATTGCTTCAACAACGATCAAACAATGTGTAGTATTTATGGAGGACTATACAATTTTGCGAGTATTTCTTGTGGACAAAGTGGAGAAAAGATACAGGGGATTTGTCCGGTAGGATGGAGGATTCCCACGGATAACGATTGGATGATGCTTGAAACAGAGCTAGGAATGCGAGAAATGGAAATTAATAATTATGGATTTCGAGGTTCTGACGAGGGAAGTAAAATTGCCGGAAGATATGATTTGTGGAAAGATGGTTCCTTAAGACAAAGCAAATCTTTTGCTATTTCTGGAATAAATCTTTTACCGGGAGGGTATCAACCCGGATTTAATATTAAGCTTTTCTATGGTCTTTCAGAGAGTGCAATTTTTTGGTCAGCAACGCAAGTAAATGAAGACGAAGAGTGTACTTTCTGGGAGCCGGCATACGCGATAAGAGAGGTCCATTACAACGACACTAAGATTAAAAAAGACTGTCATTCAAGAGTTGGTACGGGTTATTTAAGGTGCGTAAGAGATTATTAAAAAAACAGGATCTTTCTCCTGTTTTTAAATAAGGAAACAATTGATGTTGTTTTCTTTTGCTTTTTTGATGGTCTCTCTACTATTTTCAAAGAGAGTACAAGGACTATTTTTGCGGATAATATCTATTTTTCTTGAGGAAGAATTTGGTCCTGGATTTGTAAAAAAGATTTTATCAAAATAAACGTTATTTTTTTGCAGATATTTTTCTGTAATCTTTCTTAACTTTTCTGGGCGTGCAGTAATAATTATAATCTCTTTCTTTTCCTCCTTGGCGATATTGATTACTTTTATAACCTCTTGATTTATCTTTGGGGCATAAAAGAAAAAAATAAAAGATAAAATCCACCAAGGAATTTTTATTTCAGAAATTCCATAACCCCCACTTGTTGTAATTGTCCCGTCTAAATCAAAAAAGTACTTTTCCAATGAACTCACCTCCTTTCCGTATTATAACATAAAAACAACTTGATGTATTAATTCTTTTTTGATAGAATTGACTAATTACTAACTAATGTTTTTTATGTAAAAAATATGAAAAAAGTATTTTTTGTAACAGGCCTCGTGCTTGGCGTTTCTCTTGCAGTTATTGCAATTGGATATGTTTTGTCTTCACAGATAGAATATGTAGATCTTATTGAGAAAACAATTACCATTTCCGAGGAAGATGACGCATTGTTTATTGTTAACGATAAAGAGAGTGTTGTTTTTCGATATTCGATTGAAAGTTGGAGAGGACAGGTCAGGGAAAATTGGGATAATCTTTTTCAGGATTTCTTTGATGGCGAAGAAATTGGGCCAGATGAATTTGTAAAATTTACTGCAGTTTCACCATTTCCCGAAGGGACAAAGACGATAGTTTTTGCAACTTCTACTAAGGAATTACCAAACAATTATTCACTCTTCTTTACATTAAATGTTGGGACAAAGCAGCTAAGATTTTTTGGCGATAAGAACAAAGGAGTTGTTGGAAATGTTGTTTGGTCTCCAGAAGAAAATCATTTTGCCTATACTTTAAATACTAATGATCGTTCCGGAGAGTATCTTACGGTTGATAATATTGAAAAACGAAAGAAGGAATTTACTCTTGTGAAAGACGATATCTTAGCAGAACTAGAGATAGAGGAAGGAGAATATTTTAATCCAGAATTCCGTGCTTTAAGATGGAACAACGATGGTTCAAGACTTTTCTTTACCACTAATACCGCAGAGGAAGATGTTTCCATGATGTGGAGCATTGCTGCTGATGGGACTGACTTTAAAAAAGAATAATTATCTATGAAAATTTTTCTGAGCACATATGTTTTCTCTCTTTTTCTTCTCCTTGTTTTTGATGCTGTCTGGCTCCTTTTTATAGTAAAAAGATTTGTAGCGGACAATATTGGTCACCTTATGTCAGAAAGCATAAAGCCCGGCCCAGTGTTTGTTTTTTACCCACTTTATGCGTTGGCAATTGTTATTTTAGTTTTGCTGCCGGCGGTAGAAGGAAACTTTAGCTTTCTGAAAGTTTTCCTTTTTGGATTTGTTCTAGGAATTGCTGCATATGGCGCTTACGATTTAACCAATCATGCGACCTTAAAAAACTGGCCCCTAATGATGACTATTGTTGATATGACATGGGGATCGTTGATGACCGGTGGAGTAAGTGTTCTTTCTTTTTACCTGGTTAACTTATTTATTAAATAATTTTAAAAATATGAATAAAATAATTTTAGCGATTTTGGTTGGTGCATTTTTAATTAGTAGTGCTCTTTATCTTACAAAACCAGAAAGTAGTGTTGTGATCGAAGAAGAGGAGGAGGAAGTTGTAGAAGAAGAAACTAACGATCCTGAAAATGAAGAAATAATTTCTTTAGTTAATTGTTTGAAAGAAAAGGAAGTCGTTGTTTATGGAAGTAAAACCTGTCCGGCTTGCGCACAGCTTGTTGATGGCTTTGGAGGACATGACATTATTGATCCTATTTATGTAGAGTGTATGGAAGAAAGAGAACGCTGTGATGACGAGAAGAAAACAGGATATGTTCCTGAGATTCAAATAAAGGGAGAGCTGTACGAAGAAGGAAGATCACCAAGCGATCTTGCGCTTAAGGTTGGTTGTGAACTCTAATTTTTAAAAAAAGTAAAGACGTCGTTAGGGGCGTCTTTTATTTTTCTGGGTATTCTAATGTTCCGTCTTTTGGGTTAAGAGAAAAAGTGCGGAAAAGTTTTTCGTATATTTTTCTTACTTTTGTATTGTAGATAAAAAATATCATTGCAGATGTTATAAAAATAGAAAAGAAAACAACCGAGTAAGCAATTTCTTGTATCAGTTCTCCTCCTTCTAATCCTTTCTGTAGTGGAACCAGTGCTAGCACTGCAGCAGCAAGTCCTCGTGGCACAGTTACTGACATTATTGACGCATCAAACTTTGGCGTTGTTTTTGGAACACTCAAGAAAACGGCGGGGACACGAATTGTGAAAATAAAAATAGTTAAAAGAAGGCCGATAGCTAAAACGGGGAAGTTTTCAAAATTTAATGATGTTCCGATAAAAAGGAAAAAGAAAATTTTGATTAAAAAAACAATCTCTGAAAAAAAAGAAGTTTCTTTTCCAGAAAGAGGCTGAGGATGGAAAACAGCGTAAAGGAACTTGTGACGTTCTCTCAAAAAAGAAACAAAAACAGGCATATTTCCTAAAACGATACCAAAGATAATAACAGAAACTAGACCACTAAACCCAAGAATCTCTGTTATTCCGTAGACAATAAAAACAAAAGCAGGAGTGGCGAATGACGAGTTTTTGATATCGTGTATTTTATTTAAAAAGATTGACCAGAGTGTTGCAGAAAGAGTACCGACAAGAAGGGCCGCGAAAAGATTTTTTGAAATGCCAAACACTATCTCGTCGATATAAATTCTTCCCAGCTCTAAGGAAGATATAAAAGCGAAAGTAAAAACAATACTTATCACATCAGTTATTCCTGATTCTAAAAAAAGAGTTGTCTTTGACTCTTCCTTAATTTTTATTTTTTCAATAAGAGGAACGACGACTGCCGCTGCATTTCCACCTAAGATAGCACCAAGTAAAAAAGAGGGGAGGATCTCCATTCCAGCAAATTTCCAAAGAAGAAGGCCAATACCAGACATGGTTAAAAAGAAGCTTATTACAGAGAGGCTAACTGTCCCAAATACTGCTTTTTTAAGATATTCTATCCTTAATTTTGTTGATCCTTCGAAAAGAATTAGCACCAAAATAAGCATAATGATAATGTTCCCTGCTTCTCCTAAAAAGGTGGGATGAACAAGATTCAATATTGGACCAATCAGAATGCCGATGGAAATTAAAAGCAAAACATCGGGAATTCTCACAAAACTGAAAATCCAAGCAAAAAAATATGCTAAAAAAACGAGGAGTCCAATAAATATGATACTAATTGCTATTTCCATGATTTCATTCTATCATAAAGGAAAGTAAAAATGAAACCACTAAGATCAAATAAAAATGATTAATTTTAGTGAAGAAGACAAGAAATATATCGAAAAAAATGAAGGCAGTTATTCTGCAAGAGGAGTTTCTGATGTTCTGATTACACTTGGCAAAAAATTTGGAGAGGAAAAGAAAGAAGAATTTAAAAAAGAAATGAAAGGTGCTGGGTATGATATTTATTTCGAAGGAAGAGAAACGAAAATAGTGCCTCTTAAAATTTTTATTGCTCTAATTATTGGAGAGAAGTACTTTTTTAATTTAGATGAAGAAGGAGTGAAGGAAATTGGAAGAGAGTCTGCAAAACTTTCTTTTTTGTTAAAGTTTGCAAGCAAGTTGTTGATGTCACTTGATATGCTTGTTAAAAATGCTAACGAAGGATGGAAAAAATATTACAATACTGGAGAACTTTTTATTATTGAATTTAACAATGAGGAAAATAAAATAATTGGAGAGGTTCGTGATTTTTTGGGGCACCCCTTACACTGTAAACACATTGAGGGGTATTTTGAGCAGATAATATTTTTTGTTACTGGGAAAAAAATAACGTGTCGTGAAGAAGAGTGTCTTTTTAAAGGAGGAACTACTCATCGATACATAATGAGGTGGGAATAAAATGTTTTATCTCTTTTTATTTTTATTTGTAGTTATTCTTCCACTTTCTGTTGCTTTTGTTTTTCTCTATTTTACTGGGCTTGGGTTTTCTCTTTTGGAGTTTTCACCGACAACAGCTTCTTTTATTATTTTTCTTATAATCATCGGGTCTTTTTTCAATATCCCGCTTAAAAAGCAAGGGATGGCAGAGGTTACAGAAAGAAAGTTCTTTGGTCTTTTAAAGAAGGTTGTGTGGAGACCCCAGGGGATTTCGATAAATGTTGGTGGTGCTTTGATACCTCTTCTTATAACCGGGTATTTTTTGTCACAAGCTTCTCTTGAGGCTGTATTTATTACAACAATAGTTGTTGCTTTCTTTTCTTTTTTAGGGGCGAGATTTGTGAAAGAAAGAGGAATTTTTATTCCGATGCTTCTTCCCATCTTATTCTCTTCATTTTTCTCTATCCTTCTTGCTCCAGAACAAGCGATGCAAACTGCTTTTTCCGCGGGTGTCTTGGGGGTTTTGATTGGGGCAGACCTTTTCTATTTGCCCTGGATAGTAAGGAAAAATAGTGGAGTTATGGTAATTGGAGGAGCAGGAATTTTCGATGGGATATTTGTAGTAGGTTTTCTTTCTGCGGTTCTTGTTTCTTTATAATAAATTGACAAAATAGATAAAATAGTGTATCTTTCTAATTGTAACGTGGAGAA
>CAYQSS010000005.1:0-12951 GCA_964420305.1 uncultured Candidatus Saccharibacteria bacterium
GAGGAAGGAAGAGGAAGAGGAAAGAAAAAGTGAAGAAAATGTTCTTCGCGAAAGCTGGGAAGAAGATTTAAGAAGAGAGAGAGAGGAACTTTCTGCAAAATTCTATAACGAGCAAGAGGAAAAACAAAAAGAAATAGAAGAGAAAGAGGATCATAAGAAAAAAATTGAAGAAGCCTTAAATAGTACTGTTTTATACAAAGAAAGTACGGAAATAAAAAGAAATCAGTCAAAAAAGAATATTATCCGTCTTGAGGAAAGCAGGGCAGATGCGGTAAAAAGAGAAGAAGACATTGAAAAGAAAGAACTCGAAATTCAGCGCGTCCAAAGGGCAACTAAGAATCCAGATAAACAAAGAGAGTTAGAAGACAAAAGATGGGAACTTGAGGAAGAAAGAAAGAAAGTTGAAAAAGAAAGATGGGGCTGGGAAGAAAAAATAGAGCTTGCAAAAAGAGAAGATCAAAATCTCTCAGACGATTACTTCACCGCTCAAGCAGAAGAAAAGATACAACGCGAACGCTTAGTAATTATCGAAAAAGAAGAAAATGTTCTTCATGCACGTCTTACAGTTGCTTCTCTTCGACATAAAATTCAAGTTTTGTTGTCTGAGAAAAATTTTCTAAGCAAAATTATTGACCAACTATTCTCAAGAGAAAGAAGAATAAAAGAAAAAATAGAAATTCTCTCAAAAATTAAAAGGATCGTTGAGGAAAGAGAGCGTGATATTGAAGAAAGAACCGCCTCTTCCCGAGATCCACTTGAGAAAAAATTCTTAGAAGAAGAAAGATGGGAACTTGAGGAACGCAGAAAAATAGTAGAGGAAGAAACAAGAGATTGGAGCGCCTACTTACAAGAAACAAAAGAAAGAACTTCTGATCAGAAAAAAACACTTTCTTTAACAGAAACCAAGATTGCCGATCTTGAAAAGGAACTCCAAGGAAAAGAAAACGAAATAAGTGAAGAAGAAAAAGTAATTAATCGTAGAAGAAAAGAGTTAGAGCGAGAGAGAAAGAAGGAAAAAGAGAGGAAAAGACAACTCGAAGATGCTATTAAAGAAAGAGAGGAAAAAAGGAAAAGAGCAGAAGAAGAAAGGAAAAAGGAGGAAGAAAGGAGGAAGAAAGAAGAAGAGGAAGAAAGGAAAAAGGAAGAAGAAGAAAGACGAAAGAGAAAGATAGAGGAAGAAAGGAAAAAGGAAGAAGAAGAAAGACGACAAAAGATTGAAGAGAATAAAAAAGAGAAAGAAAAGCTCTTCCGCGAATTCGTTTCTGAGGAAAAACCGGTTCTTCTCTCCCAGAGAGAAACACTAGAAGAGAAAGAAGCGCTTCTCAAGGAAAAATTAGAAACTCTTCTTAAAAAAGAGTCTTCCTTAAAAGAGAAAATCAAAGTCCTTCAGGCTAAAGAAAAAGCCCAAAACACAACCGAGCAAGAAGAAGAACTAAAACATAAAAGATGGCAGCTAGAAGATAAAAGAAGGATCTATGAAAAAAGACGCTGGAAGGTAGAAGAAGCTATAAAAGGAACTAAAGAAAAAAGAGATCAGGTTGTAAAATTACTAGAAAAGGAAGATGGTTTAAGAGAAGAAGTTAAAGGGCTTGCTGAGGTTTTAGGACAAAAGATGGAAACTCCTTTTGAAAAAGAATCTACTTTCTTTGAAGATGAAATGGAAAGAATTCCCCTACTCCAGGAAAAAAGAAAATCTCTTACAGACAAAAAGACTCTTCTTCTTGAAAAAATTAAAAACCTTCAAATAAAACTGAAAGAAATAACTGACCAGGAATATCTGATTGAAGAGAAAGAAAAAGAACTCGAAAATAAAAAGAAATCGGCGGAAAAAACTGATAAAGAAAAAATACTTTCTCTTTATTGGAAAGCAAAAGAAGAGAGAAGAACCATTGAAGAACAAAGATGGGAGACAGAAAAGACAATCGTTGATATAAGGAAGGAAATCAAAGGAGTGCTTTCTCTACTAGAAGAACTCCATCAAGAAGAAGAAAAAATAAAAATTGCCAAAATCAAAAACGATCACTCAAAAACAGCACTACTTTTAAAAGAAAAAATAGTTTCTTTCAAAAATGATTTCAGAAAGATCAAAGAAGAGGAGGAAGAATTACGCAAAATAAATCATGAACTTCTTAGTAAAAAAGATGATCTCAGTAGTGAACTTAAAAAGAATCTCCGTGAAGAAAGAGACTTAAAGGAAAAAGAAAAGATGGCCGAAGAAGAAGCAGCTACTGCTGAGACATCAACCAGAAGAATATCGGCGGAAAAAAGAAGATGGTGGACAGAAGAACAACGAAGAGAAAAGGAAAAAACTACCCTTTTTGTGAAAAAAGAACTTTCTCTTCTTTCAAAAAAAATTGACGAACTAAAGTTACAGATAAGCGAAAACACTAGAAAGAAGAATGAGTTTCTTTTCAAAAAAGAACGCCTTCTTGAAGAAAAAACCCTCTTTATTATCAAAAAAGAAAAATTAAAGATCCGAGAAGAACTATTAGAAGTAAAGGGAAAAATAAAGCTTTTGAGAAAAAAAGAGGAAGACTCGCAAAAGAAAATAGCTCTCTTGGAAGATAAAAAACAAACTTTATCTTTGAAGGAGAAACAGATAGAAGAGAAGAAAAGAAAGCTGGAAAATGAGGCATCTCTAGAGAAAAACTTTAAGAAAAGAATGGAAATCAAAAAACGCCGGTTAGAGATAGAAGAAGAAAGAAGAAGTGCCGAAAGTCAAAAGTGGCACATTGAAGAAAATATAGAACAACTTAAAAAAGAAGATCTTTCTTTCCAAAATAAGAAAAAGGTTCTTCTTGACAAAAAGAATCGTCTCCTAATTAATTACCGCCTAAAAGGTCTCTCCCCTTTTCGCAAACGAATTGAGAAATCCCTTGGACGTCTTTCTGTAGAGAAAGAAAAAGCGAAAAAAGAATTAGCTGAAATTTTACACAAAGAAGAGATTATTATTACTAAGATTGAAAAACTTAAAAACAGAAAACCAAGTAACGACGAAGAGTATCAAGAGATCGAGTCTAAAAGATGGACTCTTGAAGAAAAAAGAAGAAGAATAGAAGAGAAAAGATGGGACGCACAGGAAAAACTTAAAAACTGTGAACTAGAAATAAAGGTTGCTGAGAAAAAAATAGAGACTGTCAATAAACAAGAAAAAGACTGGAAAGAGAAACTAAAATAGCCATTAAATTTGCATTATTTGTTAAATAAAAATAAAATTGGATAATGAACGATTCCGAAATTAAAAACTCTCTTCAGGAAACAGAAGAAAAAATAAAAACTCTTGCGATCCAAAAGAAAGACATTGAAAGAAAAATCGAAGAGATTGATTTTTTTATTGCTCAAGAAAAAGAAAAAGAAAAACAGATAAGAGAAAGCGTCGATGTTCTCCATCAAAAGGCAAATACCCTTAATGACGAGGAAAGAAAAATTAAGGAAGAGATAGAAAAGATAAGTGGCGAGGATATAGAGAAAGAAAGAGAGCTTGGGAAAAGAAGATGGGCTGTTGAAGACCAGAAGAAGAACGTAGAACAGGATCTTTGGCGCTGGAATAAAGAAATACAAAAAATAGAAGAAGACTCTTCTTTGAAAGAAAAAGAAGAAGAGAGAAAGTCACTTCTTCAAGAAAAAAAGAAAATAGACGAAGACTCTTTACTCCTAGAAGAAGAAAAAGAAAATCTTGAAAAAAATCTTATTCTCCTTGAATTAGAAAATAAAAAGGAAGAGTTTTCTTTCTCTTTAAAAAAGAAAACTTTCTTAGAAGAGAAAAAAAGAAAATGGGAAGAACATCTAGAGAAGGTCAGTGAGAAAGAGGAAGAGGTAGAGACAGAAGAAAGAGCGCTAGAAAAAGAAGAAGAAGAAAATTTAGAAAATAAAGAGGTCCAAAGAGAAATTAAAAAGAAAAGATGGGCCGTAGGAGATAGAAGAAAAGAAATTGAAGCTAAAAGATGGAAAGCAGAAGAAAGACTTTCAGAAATCGAAGAAAAGCTAGAAAGAGAAAACAGTAAGTTAAAAAGATTAAAGACAGAAATTGACGATCGCAAAGAAATGGTTTCCGAAGAAGATTCCCTACTTGCAGAAGAAGAAACAGAGGACAAGACAAGTGCTGTTTCAGATAAAGCTCCTTCAGGAGATATGGAAGAAGTCTCAATCGGAGAAAAAGAGGCTTTAGCCGCAGAAAAAGAGGAGTTAGTCGCCAAAGCTTCTCAGTTGAAAGATAAACTGGATTTAGTTCTAAAAAGAGAAAAAGAAATAGAGAAAGAAATTGTTAATATTAACCGAGAGAAAAAACTTTCTAAGGACACTGACAAAGAAAAAGAACTTGCCGAAAAGGCGTGGCAAAAGGAAGAAGAAAGAAGAGTGGTAGAACAAGAAAGATGGCCTTTTGAGAAAGAAATTGGAGACATTGAGAACAGAATTAAAGAGATAGAAAAAAGAGAGAAGTTGTTGCTTAAAAAAGAAGAGAAGTCTTTAGAAAAAGAAAAAGAAACACTGCGTGAAAAAGAGCTTAAGGAAAGAGAAGAGAAAGTAAAAGAATTAGGAAAAGAAAGGAAAGAAGAAGAAGTTCTTGCTTTGAAAGAAGACTTACAAGAAAAAGAAAATGAGATTAACGAAAAACAGAAAATAAGGGAGCTTTATTTAGAAAAAATCAGCATTCTTCGCGAAAAGCTGGATGAAGAAATCTTTGACATTCTAAAACAGAAAAAGATTCTAGAGCTTGAGATAGATAAATGCAAAAGAGAAGAAGAGCGAATTCTTAAAGACTTAAATGTTGTTACTCAGAAAGAAAGAGATGTCCACGAAAAAAAGAAAAATATTGAAGCACGAGAAAGCATTACTTATGATATAGAAGAAAAAGAAGAAATTGAAAGAAAAAGGTGGGAAATAGAGGAAGAATTAAAAACACTAGAAAAAGAGGCTTGGTCGGTTAAGGAAAGGTTAAATGTTCCAAAAAATAAACGCAAAGAAATTGAGATTAAATATCGTCATCTTCTAAGCCGAGAAGAAACGATAAAATCGAAGAAAGAAAGCATCGCTAGAAAAGAAGAAAAAATTAGAATTGACGAAGAGAGAGATAGAATTCGATTGAGAAAATTCTTCCTTGATGAAGAGAAAAAAGAACTTGGGTTAAAGAGGGTCCGTATCAAAGAAAAAGAAAAACACATCCAGGAAAAATTAGATGTTATATTCTCAAGAGAGAATGAAATCGAGGAATTAGAAAAAGAAATAGAACGAAAAAAGGAAGAAACTGACGATCTAACTGAAAAAAGAGAGATCGGAAAAGAACACTGGAAAACTGAAGAGAAAAGAAGGGAGGTCGAAAAAGAGAAGTGGGAGATACAGGAAAAAATGGATGAGCTGAAGAAAAAAGCTGAAAACGTAGAATTACACTTCCAGCAACTTTTAAACGAGCAAGAGCGGTTAGATACTCATGATGACAATTTGAAAAAGAAAAGAAAAACTATTGGACTACGACAAATAAAGAAAGAGAAAGAGAAAGAACTTGATCGAGTTCAAGAAATAAGAGGCGCTCTAGAAAATAAAAGAGATGATCTTATTGCTAAAAAGGAAAAAGAAGAAGAACTTCTTGAGGAAATTACCAATAAGGAAAAAGAAATCAAAGCAACCGAGAGAAAGCTGGAAGAGGAAGAGCAGTTTGTTGAGGATCATAACGAAAAAAGAGAAGTAGAAAAGAAAAGATGGGAGGCTGAATCTGAAAGAAGAATTATTGAGAGAGAAAGATGGGAGATAGAAGAACGCATTAAGGAAAGTGAAAAAGACCTAAGAGAGGTAGATCTGATAATAGAAAGAGAAGAAAATCTCATCAAGGAGTTAGATGAAATAAATTTTGCTCTTGAACAAGAAGGAGAAGAGTCCTCAAAAAAAGAATATGTAAAAACTTTAGAAAAAAAACCAGTCCGCAAGAAAGAAGAGGATCCCCCTCCCTATAAAAAGGAAGAAAAGGTTGAATACAAAAAGCCAACGCCTAAAGAAAATAAAGAAGAACCTCCTACTGAAAAGAAAAATGATGACCTTTCTGGACTTGATTTTTCCATGTCTGAAGAACCTGCAAAAAAAGAGCCTCCTGCTGAAAAGAAAGCATTTGACTTTTCTATGCCCGAAGAACCTACTAAAGAAGAGCCTCCTGCTGATAACCCTTCTCCAGAAACAAATAAAAAATCGCCTTCTTCTGAAGAAAAAAAGAAAGGTGATCTTTCAGATTTAGATTTTCGTTTTTAAAATACTATGCAAGTTGTAGAATCCATTAAAAAAGCACGGGAGAAAAAAATCAGTGATGATTCAATTTTAAGTGAGATAAGAAAACAAAACCCAGAGAAGGAACCCTTTTTCAAGAAAGCGGAAGAAATGGGAGCTTCCTCTACTAACATATTAGATGAAATTATTAAACAAAACTCTCCGAAAGAAACCCCTCTCCCTACAGTTGAAAGTACGGCTAACTCCCCTGTTCCCCCTCCATCGTCTTCTTTAAAATCGGACAGCAAGTCCTCTTTATCAATAGATGAAAAGTTTTCTCAAGGGAAGACTCTTCTTACAAAAGAATCTCAGGAAAGAGAAGAGGATATGAGAAAGCAGTTTCTAAAAAGAATAGAGGCAAAAGAGCGTGGAGAGGGAGTTGAAGGAAGCGACTTCTTCTCTTCTGTCTCACAAAAGATAGAAAGATCTGAGGAAGATATGACTGCCGATGTTAATACCCCAGAACGTCCGAAAATGCCTCCTGCGCTGTTGATTGTTATCGGCATTCTTTTCTTAGGAGCGTTTATTCTTTTAGCATTAAATTTTTTATAACCTATGAGTTTTGCAGAAACTATTAAAAAAGCACGAGAAAGTGGTATGAAAGATGACCAGATTCTTGATGCTATTATAAAACAAAATCCTCACAAAGAAGAGTTTTTCAATAAAGAAAAAGAAAAAGGAAATACTCCCACCCAGATATTAAACGATATTGTTGGTGATGTTAATACTATTAAGAAAGAAGATCCGCCTGCTCCACCACCACCTCCTTTAGAAAGTCCCGTTTCTGGAGAGATAAAAAGACACGTTCCTGAAAAACCAACCGAAGAAACAAAGCTTTGGATGAGAATATTTATTACCCTCATTCTTCTTTCAATAGCAGCAACATCAATAACAATATTTTACCGTGCCTTTTTTGTGCCAAAACTAAAACCAATAGATCCAGAAATTATAGTTCAGGAAATTCAAGTTCCTCGAGCTACTCCTCCCCTAATAAAATTATATACCGACAGAGACTCTATCGAAAGATTTGCTTATACTGTTGATGAAGAATATATTTTAACTCTCAAAAAATTAGTCCGCGATAATAAGTCTGGTGAGCTTATTCGTTTAATTATCGATAACCAAAAAGACGGACCAAAAAACATACGCGTTTCGACCCTTGAAGATTTCTATAATATTTTCCAAATTAAATTTCCGGAAAACTTTTTCACGAAAATAGAAAAAGACTTTAACCTTTTTGTTTACACTAAAGAATCACCAGGAAAAATAGCTTTTGTAGTTCCTTTTGACAAATCTGTTCGCGACGATGTAGAGTGGACAATAATGCGCCCCTGGGAAGAAACAATAGTCGAAGATTTTCGTTTTTTCTTCGCAGAGTGGGATCAACAAATATCTTCCGTCGGTGAGTTTTCAACTACAAATCATAAGGGAGATATGCCAACATCATTTCCTATTCGTTATAAAGAAGGAAATGGAGGAACGGGAATATACTACACCATTGTCGAGGATCGCCTTCTTTTTGCCACATCGCTAGAAAGTATTAAAAACATTATCGAAAGATATTATTACTTAACAAGATAAAATGGATTCCAAAAAAATAGCTACTTTAAAGGAAAAGTTAGAAGAGAATAAGGCTTCACTAGAGGAATCACTCCTTCACTTTGCAAAAAAAGACACCGCTAAAAAAAACAATTGGGATACTGTTTTCCCAAAAATAGAAGGAGGAGGAATGGAAGAGAGAGCTGATGAGGTAGAAGAATATTATTCTCTTTTACCAGTAGAACATTCTTTAGAACTAAAGCTAAAAAATGTAAATGAGGCTCTAGAAAAGATTAAAAAAGGTAAATATGGAAAGTGTGAGCAGTGTGAAAAAGAGATTTCTTTTAAAAGACTTTCGATAACCCCCGAAACCAAAACCTGTAAAAACTGCTCTTAAGGCCTCGCTCCTACAGGAAGATGTGCAAAGGGATTTCTAATCTTCAGTGACAAAACATCAAAGTGAAGATGACATCCAGTTCTTCCGATAGTTTTCCCGGTATTTCCGACAGTTCCAATTTGCTTTCCTTGAGAAACATACTCTCCTGTGTTTACATATATGCTTTGCAGATGAGCGTAGAGAATAACTACGCTTCCGTGGTCTATCTTTACAAAATTTCCTGCAGGCCAACTTCCTCTTCCAACCTGTGTAACTCTTCCTGATCCTGCTGCAACGATTGGACTTCCACAGTGGTTGTAGATATCTACTGCGTTATAGGAATGTACTCTTTGGGTAATCATTCCTCCTGGAACAGGGTTAATAAACGAAGACTGAATGATTCTTGTTGAGGAGGCAATTCTGGCTGGTGATGGTAGTGGTGGAGGAGTTCCTCCAGGAATAATTAATCTGTCACCAGCGATTATTTTTTTCTCTTCAACATCGTTAAAACTTATAATATCTTCCGCTTTGGCTTTATGTATTTTCGCAATCTCACTTAGTGTATCTCCTTTTTCAACGTAATATATAACACCGGTTACAGGTAGTATTAAAAGTTCGTCTCCCTCTTTTAGAGTATTCCCCTTTATATCATTCGCCCATCGTATTGTGTTTGCGGAAATACCAAATCTGCTAGCAACGCTAGAAACGCTATCACCGCTTTCCACTTTATAAGATATAATATTTTCTCTTTCTTCATTACCTAAAGCACCTAAAACCTGTGTTTTTATAAAACAAGGAGGAGACTCTGCCAGGATAAAGTTTTCTTCTGCAAAAGAAATTATCGGTTCTTCTCCGGTTATTTCTTCTTCAGGCGAAAGAAAAAGCATGTTGCTATTTTCAAGATTACATCTTTCTTCTTTCTCTGTAAGGAGAGCTTCTGTTGCTGTAAAATAGATAAATGCTCCAAAAAAGAATAAAACAAAAAGAAGAAGGAGATTGCCTTCTTTTCTTTTGCCTTCTTTATTCACTTTAATTATTGTATGAATGTTTTCTTTCACTCAGAGATCTTTCCTTTTTACAGATAGTCTCAAAGAGGGTTTAAATTTACAATAATTACTCTATACTACTAATAAAAGTATAAAAAGTCAATGTCCATCCCAATTAATACATCAGAATTAAAACTATTTTTAGAGGAAAATTCACTTTTCCTTTCTAAGAAACTGGGGCAAAATTTCCTGGTTGATAAAGAAATTCTAGAAAAAATAGCTGATACGGGCTCTCTCACAAAAGAAGATAACGTTATTGAGGTTGGAGCAGGAATAGGAACTCTTACCTTGCTTCTTTCTAAAAAAGCAAAAAAAGTAATCGCCATTGAAAAAGATAAAAAGTTAATCCCTTTGCTGAAAAAATTTACTGAAAAAGAGAAAAATATTGAGATAGTAAATGAAGATGTTCTTAATTTTAAAAATCGCTTGCTTGATTATAAAGTAATCGCTAATGTCCCCTACTATATAACATCTGCAATTATTAGAAAGTTTTTAGAAGAGGAGATCCCACCCCAGCTTCTTGTCTTAACTATTCAAAAAGAGGTAGCTAAAAGAATCGTTGCAAAACCCCCCAGGATGAATCTTCTTGCAGTTTCTGTTCAGTTTTTTGCTAAACCAGAAATAATCTCTAATATTTCTCCTTCTTCTTTTTATCCTCAACCAAAGGTAACATCTTCCATTTTAAGAATTATCCCGTATAATAAAAATTACAAGGAGTTAAAGAAAGAATTCTTTACTCTTGCAAAAATTGGCTTTTCCCATCCCAGAAAACAGCTTGGAACAAACTTCACTAATTTTTACAAAAAAAAATCCGCATTAATCTTAGAGAGCATGGAAAAAATAGGGATTGACAAAAAAAGAAGAGCGGAAACACTAGAAATAGAAGAATGGATTACCTTAACTAAAACAATCAATGAAGCCCGAAGATAAAAAAATATTTTATATCAGTATTACTATGGTTCTTTTTTTGGGAACTATCTCTTTCTGGCATTTTAGTAAAATAAGCTTAGCAGAAATTGATTTTTCTTTTCCTTCTTATAAAGAAGCAGATATCCCTAAAATAGATGATCTTTTTTCGGAAGAAAGCCTAAAAAATATTGCTCAAGAAATAGGATTAGATCAAGAGAAAGATGAAAAAGACATTGTTTATACAAGAAAAACAGTTGATAATAAAATAAAATTTGATTACCCCTCTTCTTGGATAGTGTCTGAAGAAGAAAACACTATAGAAAAAATGAAAATTCTGTTTATCGCCTATGCCGATAAAGCAATGTATCCACCATCTATAGCAGTCATCAAAATTGAAGCAGAAAACATCGATGAAGTTGTTGAAATATTTAAAGAAGAGATTGAGAAAGAGGGAGATATTTCCGATCTCTCTCTTGAAGAAACTTCTGAGACAGAACATACTTTAGATATATCTACCGAATATCCTCAGAAATTAACGGGGTCTTATCAGGGAAAAATATTTCTAATTGGAGAAATCTATTATATGGTTTCTGTGATGTTTTTTAATGAAGAATTATCTGTACCAAAAAATATTACTGATTATATCTTTTCCTCTATTCAAATAATTGAATAGCTGTGATAGAATTCAAAAATAATATGTTTTTTCTAAAGAAATTCCTAGTCGTCTTTTTCCTCTTAGTTTTTCTGGCAGTGCCACTGTTTGTTTTAGGAACAGAGATCAACTGGCCCAGCGCTCCAGTAACTGGAATTTCTCTAAACGACCAGTCAGAGTTTCACGAACTCATCGCCTATGCTTACGGATGGGGAATCGGATTGGGCGCACTTCTGACTTTCGCAATGCTTGTTGTCGGCGGAATCGAGTGGATGGTATCCGGCAGTAATCCAGGCATGCAAAACAAAGCAAAAGAAAGAATATCTTCGGCTCTTATCGGACTAGCACTACTCCTTTGTTCTTGGCTTATACTAAACGCTATTAATCCTCATCTAACAACTCTTACTCCTCTTCCTTCTCTTTGGAATGAGGAAATGTATGAAGATGAAGAACTTCTGTACGAAGAACAAGATCTGCCTTGTGAATTTGTGATTTTTTACGAAAAACCTGATTTTTCCGGGGCAACCAGTGGTCCCATCTATCCTCAAGAAAAAGGTTACACAGATGTTAGTCTTTTGACAAATTACCAGTCTGGAAAATCTTTTCGTAAAATGACAGAGGAAGAGAAAAAAACACTTTCTGAGTTCGGCCTAGACCTTTTCCGAGGAAGAGAGATTTATGATAGCAACTTTATTGAGCCTGGTCCTTGTATAGTTACAATATATGAAGAAAAGAGTGAAGGGCTTTTCAAAAAAAATGCCTGTGGAAAAATTATCGGAACAATAAGTTTCCCGAACAAAAATTTTGCTCATACACTCTTTGGAGACGTTGAGAAAAAAATAACCTGCTTTGTAGTAGAAGATGTCAATTAATCTAAAAAAATTAAATATTTCTTCTTCAAAAATAATATTTTTTATTTTTGCTCTCATCTTTGTCCCGATCATTGTAGATGCTTTTGCTTTTGATTTAGGAGCGATGCAACTTGATGCTCTTTCTGAAAAAACTGGGCCACTGATGATTCTTTTTATGGGTTCTTACTTTTTCTTCGTGCTTGGTCTTATGGGATTATGGATTAGCACAACACTTCTCCAGGCGATAATTGAAGTAACACCAGAAGCTTTAACTGTGATGGGAGGAGATGCATCAGCAATAGTCCAAGCCGGGTGGAACTTTACCGTTGGAATTGGAAACATGTTGCTTCTTGTTGCTTTTGTAGTTATCGCGCTAGCGACTATTTTAGGATACGAAAACTACCACTTTAAAAAACTTCTTCCACGACTAGTTGTTGTCGCTTTTCTAATGAACTTTACCTTACTTTTTGTAGGACTGGGAATTGACGTTACTAATTTTCTCTTCAACTCTGTCGCTAACCAGTTTTCAGAAGATGGAGGAAATATCCTTTTTAACGCCATAAGGCCTCTTTTTGCTCTCGGAAATACGATTAATTTGGGAATTGGCGCGCTTTTTGCCAGCATCGTCACTTCACTTTTAGTCCCTTATTTAAATGTTAGTATCCATGTATTGTGGATAATAGCATTTTTCCCCGTAATACTTCCCCTTATAATACAACTACTCGCCTACGGCCTCATCTTCTTTCTTTTAACAGGAACATTCCTCTTTTATTTTGTGATTTTTGTTGCACGCATATTTATCATTCAGATACTGGCGATACTTGGTCCTGTCGCCTTTTTTACTTTGATTTTTCCTAACACTAAAGGTTGGTGGGAAAAATGGTTACAATATCTTATCCAGTGGCTTTTTGTTGGTGTAGTTTTCATATTCCTGATGTATGTCGGACTTGCCCTTGCTCCCTTAGCAGGATCCTTAGTAGATCCAGCCGTTGATGCTGATGCTCCTAATTTTATTTCAAAACTTCTCGGAAGTAATATCGTTTCCCATATTATACTTCTTGTCTATTTCTTGGTTGTTCTTTCTGTTGTAAAAAGCTTTATTCCAGACCTTGCAAAAACAATCGTTGCACAGGCAACATCTTTTGTTAGCGCTATCGCCCCTTCACTTGGAGCAATTGGTAGTGGTGGAAAGAAGTTTTATCGACACAAAATGGCAGAAAATGAAACATTCCAAGGATGGATGTCTGGCTGGTCAAAATCTGCTCCTCCTTCTGGTGGAAATATCTTTACAAAGAACATAGGTAATATTGCTTCTTTTGCAAAAAG
>CAYQSS010000005.1:13051-20937 GCA_964420305.1 uncultured Candidatus Saccharibacteria bacterium
AAACCATGCTCAAATCTTATACAGTAGAAGAATATCGTGATTTATATGAAGCTCTTCCTAAAAAAATACAACGTCTTTTCTGGGAAGAAGATGTTTCAGATCGCATCACAAAGCTAGTTGAAAGATTTAATTTGGGAGAGAGAGAAACAACAAAAATTGTACAGATTGTTGCTTTTGTTTATTATGGCATTCTCCCCCCTTCTCATCTAAAGAAGGTCGTAGAGGTTGAAATTGGTATAGATCAAAGCAACGAAACAATTGCTAATGAGATAATTCGCCTTCTTATTGCCCCTTTTTATGTCATCTTGAAAGAACTTTATGAGAAGGATGAGTTTGAAAAAATTGGAATAAAACCTTTTTCCGACGAGGAAAAGAATGTAAAAAAAGAAAAAAATTCTTTTGGCGATATCTATCGAGAACCAATAGAATAAAAATCCTTGACAATAGCCCTATTAAAGTAATAAACTAAAAGGAGCGATGATGAAAAAAATATATAAAAAAAGATTCTTCTTTGGCGCTATTTTAACACTAGTGTTTCTTTTTCTTCCTTTTTCGGGAAGTGCTCAAATTACAAATATAGGAGAACTGACTGCTAGTGCAATGGCTAGTGTTTTTCTCCTTACTACAGCGACAATTTCTTTTGTATTTTCCACCTTTGCAGATTGGTTTTTGAGAATAACTCTTAGCCCTGAATTTATTAGTGTTCCTTATACTCCAGGAGGGCCGAGCGGAGGAAATGAGTTTGTTTTCTATGGATGGGAAATTGTAAGAGATATTGTAAACATGTTCTTTATCCTGATTTTGATTATTATCGGTCTTTCTACTTCACTGCAAATCGAAACATACAGATGGCAAAAAACACTTCCACGCCTAGTTGTTGTTGCTCTTCTTGTAAACTTTACCCCCGTAATTTTAGGAGTGTTTATTGATTTTACCAATTCGATGATGAACTACTTTGTTGCCTCTGTCGCTGAAGAGTCTTTCTTTATTGCCCGTATCGCAAGACTCTATGAAACAATGGCCTCAAATCTAGCCATTGCAAAGTGGACAAGTTATACCGGAGAAATAATCACCCCTGTGGCAATGATGGTTGTCTTTACTATTTTTAACCTTTTCACTGGAATAGTTTACTCACTTTACGGCGCTCTCTTTGCTCTACGCTATGTTGCTATTTGGCTTTTAATTATTATTTCTCCTTTCGGATTTTTCTGTTATATCCTTCCAGCAACACAACCCTTTTTCAAGACATGGTTAAAATGGTTTTTTGGATGGTGTATTATCGGAATTACTAACGCCTTTTTCCTGCATCTCGGAGAAGTAATGTTTCAGGCAAGTGCAAGTAATATAACTGAAGAGGCGATGATGCCGTCTGTTACCAGATATCATGAAATGGACATTGGTGCTTTTATCGAGGTCTTCCCTCTTTTGATCCCACTGCTCTTTATGCTTTTTGGATTCTTTGTTTCCTTGGCCATTGCTTCTTTGGGATCAAAGGGAATTATTGAAACATTTCAAAATGCATCTGGTTCAGCAAGAAAGGCAACCTCGAGACTTCCTGGGTCTAGTTTTAAAGAAAAAACCATGGCTGGAGCAGCAGCGGTAAGAAATGCGTTTAGTCCTGGAACAGCATCTTCTCTTATTTCTGATTCTTCAAAAGAAGATCCAAACAAACCTTCTTTCAGACAATCTACAAGAGGTGGTTCACTCCACAAACGAGACATTTCTTCTCCTTCATCCTCTTCAGGAATAGGAACAAGAATGCCAATAACCGAAACTGCGTCTATAGCAAGTGGTGGAGTAGAAAATGCAACAAAAGATATTGCTTCAGGATTTAGTGGGAATAAAAACCGAGCAATCGATACAAACGGAAAACAAGTAGAGAGCAATGAAAAAAAATGTAGTGGTTGTGGTGCAACAATTAGTGGAAATGCAGCTCTCTGTCCTTTATGTCGAAAGAATGCGCTTCCGCCAAAAGAATAAAACATGAAAAAAACAGAAATCATTACATTACAAGAAGAGTATCCAGATTTTTTCGAAGCTTTTCCTTTGGAGGTTATTGAATTTGCCTTAAGTCAAAAACTGTCACAAAAAATTGCTAATATCTGTATTGAAAACAGAATTACAGAAAAAGATATTGTTGAAGGGATAGCCTTTCGTATTACTCACGTAATCTTTGACAAGCTCCCAAAAGAGAATTTTATAATAACCCTAAAAGACGGCTTAGGGATTGGAGAAGAAAGAGCAAAAGTGATTTCAGAAAGTATAGATAAAATCATATTTTCTGAAGTTGAAAGGATAAAGAATAAAAAAGAAGAAGCTCCTAAAGATGAGCCAGTCATTAAAAAGAATATTCCGGAAACAAAGAAGGATCCATCGCAAAAAGATGTTTATCGAGAGCCAATAGAATAATTATGCAATATAAAGTACCACGACACGTAGACTACAAAGCGAAGATTGTTGGTCCAGCAACATTTTCGCAACTGCTTTACATCGGAGCAGCGGGGCTTGTTGTTCTCTTTTTATACTTTATTATAGGAAGTTCTCCTTTCTTTGTCCCTGTTGCGGTCATCCTTGGTGGAGGAGGAGTTTCTCTTGCTTTTCTTCAGGTTGCAGGACAACCACTCCCAGAATATATAAGAAAAATGATTATTTTCAGAACTTCTTCCAGAGAATACATTTGGGAAAAAAAGATTATCCCAATGGAAGAGACATTTTCTAGAAGAGTAAAGGTTGAGCCCAAAGAAGAAGAGGAGAAAGAGTCTTCTAAACTACAAAAGAAAGGAAGTCTTCGAGATATTGCTAGCAAGATCGAAACATTTTAATTTCCTTCTTTTAATTAATTTAATATGGCGCCAAAAAGTGCACAAGATTTTATTCCCATCAAACAAGTAAGAGATGGGGTAATGATACTTAAAAATAAAGGATTAAGATCAGTCTTAATGGTTTCTTCTATTAATATTGCTCTTAAGTCAAGAGATGAACAGGAAGCTATTCTTTATCAGTTTCAATCTTTTTTAAATTCTCTTGATTTCCCTTGTCAAATAATTGTTCAATCACGAAAAACAAATATTACCGGCTATATTGAAAAGATAAAAGGGCTAGAAGAAAACCAGAAAAATGAACTTCTAAAACAACAAACTGCTGGATATAGAGAGTTTTTGGAAGAGTTTGTTAATCGAGAATCCATTTATACAAAAAACTTCTTTGTTGTTATTCCTTATTCTGCTCCAGTTGTGGGTGGCTCTAAGAAAAAAACAAAAGGTACTGCTGAATTAAATGAAGACAGTTTTCAAAGAGGGAAAGATCAGCTTTATCAGAGAATGGAATTTGTGGCCCTTGGCCTTCGCCGTTGTGGTCTTCACTGCGCGCCACTTACAACGGTCGAGGTTATCGAGCTTTTCTGGTCTTTATTCCACCCAAAAAGCGCAGAAAGCGGATATTATCCTGAATTCCCCGAAGAATTAACTTCATAAAAAAATGGGATTATTAGAAGATTTTAAAACATTAATTGGTAAAAAAGAAGGAGGTTCATCCTCTGAAGAGAAGTCTAATTCACTAAAAATTGTGGATGTTATCGCTCCTTCTTCTATCCAAGAACTACAAGGACAACTCCGAGTGGAAGAGAAGTTTTCTCGTTCTTTCTTTGTTTTTTCTTATCCTCATTATATCACTGCTGGCTGGGTGTCTCCGGTTATCAATCTTAACGTACAGCTTGATATATCTTTCTTTATCCATCCAGCAAGCACAGAAGACATCTTGAAAAAACTCCGCAAGAAATTAACAGAAGTACAAGCCGAAATAATGGATACTGAAGAAAAAGGGTTAGTTAGAAACCCAATGCTCGAGACTGCTTACAGAGACATGGAAGAATTAAGAGACCGTCTTCAGTCTGCACAAGAAAGAATGTTCTATTTCGGGCTCTACATCACTATTTACGGAGATACTGAAAAAGAAATAGAAGAAACAGAAAGTGTTTTAAGATCAATCTTTGAAGCAAAAGTGATCTATATTCGTCCTGCTCTCTTCCAACAGGCGGCAGCATTCACCAGCACGTCTCCTTACGGAATGGATCTTTTACAAACTCATACTCCGATGAATACCGAGCCACTTTCTAGTATTTTTCCTTTCATATCTTTTGATCTTACCTCTTCTGACGGAATACTTTATGGGGTAAATAAGCACAACAGGTCCTTAGTCCTTTTTGATCGTTTCTCGCTGGAAAACGCTAACGCCGTAATTTTTGGTACCTCTGGTGCTGGTAAATCTTACCTTGTTAAACTCGACGTTTTGCGTTCTTTGATGAGTGGAATAGAAGTTATCATTGTTGACCCTGAAAACGAATATCGTACTCTCGCCGAATCTGTTGGTGGAGCATTTTTCAATATTTCTCTTGGTTCTTCACACCAAATCAACCCTTTTGATATTGCTACTCCTAGTGAGGGAGAAAGCGCTGCAGAAGTTTTAAGAACAAATACCATTAACCTTGTTGGACTTTTACGTATCATGCTCGGAGGATTATCTCCCGAAGAAGATGCTCTCATTGATCAGGCAATTACCGAAACTTATGCTGCGAGAGATATTACGCCGGAAAGTGACCCTACTACTTGGGCAGAAAAAGTCCCTCTTCTTTCTGATTTAGAGCAGATTCTAGAATCAATGGAAGGTACAAGACCACTTGTTTTACGTCTTCGTCGCTTTACACGTGGAACCTACTCTAACTTCTTTAACCACCACACCAATATCTCTGTTGAAAACAATCTGACAGTTTTCGGTATCCGAGATCTTGAAGACGAGATGAGGCCTATCGCAATGTTTATTATCATGCGTTACATCTGGAAAACAGTTTCCTCTTCCTTGAAAAAGCGCCTCTTTGTAATTGATGAGGCGTGGTTAATGATGCAGAACGAAGATGGAGCATCTTTCCTTTTTGGTCTTGTAAAGAGAGCTAGAAAATACTGGCTGGGAGTTACTACTATTACACAAGATGTTTCTGACTTTATGCAGTCTGGATACGGGAAACCAATCGTTACTAACTCCGCACTAAAAATACTTCTAAAACAATCCTCGGCAGTCATTGATATGATTCAGCAAGTATTTAATCTAACCGAAGAAGAGAAGTTTATTCTTCTTGAAGGAGAGGTTGGAGAGGGAATATTTTTTGCCGGACAAAAGCACGTTGCTATTAAAATAACGGCATCATATACAGAAGATCAGATTATCACTTCTTCTCCAGAAGAGATAGAAAAGATGAAAAGAGCAAAGGCTAGGTTTTAATTTTTAAATTTTGTATTATAATAAATAATCTTTGTTAAAAAATAATTATAAAAATATGAAAAAATATATCTTCTTTCTTCTATTGCTCTTTTTCGTTGTTACTCCCTTTTTTGTCTTTTCTCAAGAGGTTGTTTATCCAAATATCCCTGGAATATCTTCCCCTCAAGAGTTTTTAGGAGAAGTACAATCTCAAAAAGAAATTCTCCCTCTTTTTATGCAGTATTTCTTTAGATTGTTTTTAATAGTTTCTGTCGCTGTTGCTTTTATAGTTATCGTTTACGGAGGATTTATTTATATATTTTCTTCGGGTGACCCAGAAAAAAGGAAAAATGGTAAAAGCTGGGTACTTGGAGCACTGCAAGGAACCCTAATTATTTTTGCATCTTACGCGCTCCTTTATACTCTTGATTCTCAGCTCGTCCTCTTCCAACAGAGGAATTTAGACAATGGAAAAACCGAAGAGAAAGTTGATCTAAAGTGGGAAATAAAGAATGTTTATTACCAGATACCTTTCGGACTTCTTATTGAAGATGCAATATTAAATGAAACTGCTCAAAGTAAGCTTTATGATGTTCTAGACGCAACCTACGAAGCAGAAGATACTTCTGATGCGATAGAAGAAGGAAGCAAACAACTTTTAGAGATTATTAAAGAGTGTCCTGAAGATGAGCCGTGTTGTGACGATGATGGAAAAGTAGACTCTCCTCCTACTAAAAAGAAAGAAACTCCTAAAAAAGAAAGAGATGACAAGACCCCTTCTTGGGTAACAGAGTTATTTACTCCTGGCGAAACCCCCGGTTGGGTTACAGGAGATGATAGCCAACAAACAACAAGTGCTACAACTTTAAAAGATGCTTATCAAAATGATCCTACTGGAGACGTTGAAGAAGGGGTTCTAAAAATAGGAGGAAAAGAAGCACCTAGTCCTTCTAGCGATTATGCGGACCCAAACCGTGATGAGCACTTTGGAACAGATTTCGCTGCAAATAATGGAGATGCAGTTCAATCCCCTTTTGATGGAGAATATTATGCTTTCGTTGATAACTGTGATACTGCTAGAGGATGTATAATAATTACAAAACATGAATTAACAGTTAACGGAAAGAAAGAAACAGTTTATATGGTTTGGCAACACCTCAACAAGCAGAAGTTTAACGAGTGGAAGAGTGAACACAACTCTGGAGATAAATTTAATAGAGGTGATACAATTGCTCATGTAGGAAGTACTGGTGTTGGCCCTGCTCATCTACACGTAGAGTCTTGGGTCGGAAGTAATAACGCACCAACAAAACCTGGAAAACATGATAGTCGGTGGTCTTCTTCTTATCCAGAAACAACTGACCCTTGCCACTTTTTTGAAAACGTTCCTTGTAAAACTAGAGCGCACCTTATTTCTCCTTTTTTTGCTGGAACTGTTTCTTCTATTTTTCTTGAAAACTCATCTCTCCGTCCATTCTCTTTTTTTGGTTTTCTTACTTTGACACTTTTCTCTCTAATTATTATTTTTTTAACCTTTCTTCTCTTTTTCTTATATAGTAAAAACCTTTCTCTTAAAAGAAAATTTTTGCCAAGGAAAACAAAAGTTTTTAAAAACAATTATTCTACTTCTTTTGTTTCCTTAATCCTTGTCATCGCTCTAATCTTTAGTAGTGTCCCCTTCAATTATTACAGTTTCGGCAACTCAGACGCTAATAACACCTTCACGGATGTTCTGGCGAACGAAAAAGATAACACAGAAAAAACAAGAGAAAAGGGTTATTGGGAAATAGTACAAGAAAATTCAAATGATGCGAAAAAAATTGTCATTAGTTCTCTCTGGGGTCTTACTGGAGGTGCTGTTGCAGCACACTTTACAGGAGCAGCAGTAGCAGTTGGGACTGGTGCGATAATTACAGCACCAGCGGCTGCTATTATTACAGGAGCTATTCTTGCAACAGGAACCGCTGTTATTTTATCAATGAGCGCATACGATTACTACAATCAGCCAGAAGCTGAAGATGAGCTACAAACAGAAAAAACAACAGAGGATAATACAACAGATAGTGGTTCTAGTTCTGGGTGTTTTTGGTCTAATTTCCCTCCAGATCCAGAAAAAGGGGAGAAAATTTCACACGAAGATAACTGTCCTTCTCAAGAAGAAGGATTTACTGGTCACCTTTGTATATGTCGAGAGGAGATCGAGGAAGAGTGTGGTAACGCGGGAGAAAAATGTGATGATGAAAATCCATGTTGTGAAGGATTGACTTGTGAAGATGGAGAGTGTGTTGGAGAAGACGAAAAAAGTAGTTGTGCGGATCTTGGAGAAGAGTGGATTCAAGTATCTGAAAAAGAGTGTCCTGCCCAAAACCCCGCTGGTGTTCCTGAATCTGTAGAGTGTCAAACTCTCGGAGAAGGAGAAGATGCGGTATGTTGTTGTACAGATACAGAGTTTTGTCTTGATGAAGGATGTAGTATAGCAGAGGGAGAGTGCCCCGAAGGGACAGAAGAAACGGACAACATGGCTGAAAAGTTATGTTGTTGTGAAGCTGAGGAAGAAGGAGAATGTGAGCCCGGAGAAAAACAGTGTGAGGGAGATATTGTTATGGTTTGTACAGACGAAGGTGTTTGGGAAG
>CAYQSS010000006.1:0-19074 GCA_964420305.1 uncultured Candidatus Saccharibacteria bacterium
AACCTAGAACTTAGGGTTATGGGCCCTAAATGATACCATTTCACTACCCCGCTATAAAATATTAGCTTCTGTATAATATAACAAGACAAAAAAAAGTCAATAAAAACTATACTACTTGCAGGTCTTTTAGCACTTTTTCGTATCTTGAAACAAGGTCTTTTGCTTCATCTTGGTCAAGACTTCTGTTTGGATCGTGCATTATTTCTTTCTTTATCTCGTAAGCCTCTTTTATCTCGTTGATATTGGGAATTATATTCTCGTTTAATCTTGCAAGCTTATCATAGGTATTGTCACCAACATAGCCTACCTTTTCTAAAACTTCATTAAAAATGTCATCGGCATCAATAACCGATAATCTCCTATCAGCGTCATCGCTACTTTCTGTATTTTTTAAAACCTCCTTCCATCTGTTTTTGATATCAACCTTAAATCTAGGTTTTGTTTCCCGAAGTTCTGAGTAGTTTTCTGTAAAGCGCCACTCAAAATAATCGTTTACAGAAAGAAGAAAAATAATAAGTCCAATTAAAAATAAGGAAGCTAAGACAAACACAATCCTTGTTGTTTGCCAAAAAACAGCAAATCCAGGAGATATAAGAGTCGGATCTAAAAGATATCTAACTACTTCTTTTATTGATTCACCTAAAAATTCCATATTTTTTCAAGCTTTTTTGAAGCTTTAAATAATAAATCTTCATGAAACCTTTTTGTCAAAATTTGAGCTCCAACAAAAAAGTTATCACTTTTTCCACAGGGAAATGATATTGCTGGAAGACCAGCCAGATTTGCTGTCACCGTAAAGATATCAGATAAATGCATCGCTAAAGGATCTTTCATCTTCTCTCCTATCTTGAACGGTAAGGTAGGAGTAGTCGGAGTAAGAATCACATCTACTTTCTGTAAGGCTTTTTCAAAGTCCTCTGCAACAAGTCTTCTTATCTTCTGTGCTTTAATGTAATAGGCATCATAATATCCTGCCGAAAGAACATACGTTCCGAGAATAATCCTCCTTTTCACTTCTCTACCAAATCCTTCTCCACGGTTTTCTAAATAAGCATCTTGAATTGTTTTTGCTTTTTCTTTTTTTAAATCAAGCCCATATCGGATTCCATCAAAACGTGCAAGATTTGATGAAACTTCTGAAGCCATCAAAATTTCATAGGCAGAAAGAGCATATTCTGTATGCGGTAAACTTATCTCTATTATCTCAAATCCTTCCTTTTTTGCTTTGGCGATTGCTTCTTTTATTGTTTCTTTCACAGAGCTCTCCATACCATCAACAAAATATTCTTTAGGGACACCTATTTTAATATTCTCTTTTGTCTCTTTTTGAAGAATATCACTTGTTACTGAATCAAGAATATCTTTTCCAGAAATTGCCTTAAAGATTAATTCTGCATCTTCAATGTTGTTTGCAAAAGGCCCTATCTGATCAAAAGAAGAAACCATGCTAGCTACTCCTCTGCGAGAAACCGTTCCGTACGTTGGCTTAAATCCAACCACCCCGCAAAATGCAGCCGGTTGTCTGATTGATCCTCCTGTGTCAGACCCAAGAGCAGCATTACACATTCCATCAGCAACAGCAACCGCCGATCCTCCAGATGAGCCTCCAGGAACTTTTTCTGTGTCAATTGGATTTCTCGATGTCCCAAAAGCAGAATTTTCTGTAGAAGACCCCATCGCAAACTCATCAAGATTTGTCTTCCCAATAAAAACTCCTCCTTTTTCTTTAATCTTCTCAATAACCGTTGCGTTATAAGAAGCAACGTAGTGTTCTAAAATCTTAGACGCAGATGTACATCTCTTCCCTTCAATTAAAATATTGTCCTTAATTCCAAAAACTGCTCCATAAAGTGGTAGATCTTTATTTTGTTTTTCAAGTTCATCGGCTACATCTTCAAAAACAGTTAAAAATGCATTTAGCTCTTTATTCCTTTCTTTTATGCGTGAAAGAAAGTTATTTGCAACATCAGAAGGAGAAATCTCCCCTTTTCTTAATTTTTCTTGTGTTTCTTTAATCGTTGTTCTCATAATATTGCTTCTACTCTTAGATGGTCTCCATCCTCTTTCCCCATTTTTATCATCTTCTTTTTCGTTTTCTCATCCAAAGAAAAGGAAACATCTTCACGAACAACGTTTTTTAATTCAGAAAAGTGGAAAAGAGGTTCTATCTTTTCCGTGTTAACATCACTAATCTTCTGGACATACTTCAAAATAGACCGCACCTCATCTGGAGTATTTTCAAGCTCCTCTTCTGTTAATTTAATACGCGCAAAAAATGCTAATCGCTCTATTTCTTTTTTATCTAACATATTACTTTGGTGGATCAAGCTCTTTAGTTTCTAAAAATACTTCTGATTGTTGATCAATGTGTTCTAATGCATATCCAGCACCCCTTACAACAGCAGTCAACGGATCATCTCCAATCTGCGTTTTAATCTTTACTTCTTCCTCAATAAGCTTATCAAGTCCTCTTAAAAGACTTCCGCCTCCTAAAAGATATATTCCGCGTGACATAATGTCTGCTAAAAGCTCTGGTGGAGTTTCCTCAACAGTATCTTTAATTGTTTTAACAATTTCTTTTACTGACTTTTGCATTGCCTCTCTGATGTCTTTATCGGTAACACCAACCTCTTCAGGAAGTCCAGTGACGAGATTTCTTCCTCTGATAGAAGATTCCATCTTCTCTTCTAGAGGACAGGCCGATCCTATCTTTATCTTCACATCTTCTGCTGTTCTTTCACCAATCAGAAGCTTATATTCCTTTTCTGCAAAATTAATAATATCTTCATTTAATTTGTCTCCAGCAACACGCAAACTTCTGGAAATAACAATCCCTCCGAGTGAAATAACCGCTACTTCGGTAGTTCCCCCTCCGATATCAACAACAAAGTTTCCTCCTGGATCTTGTATTGGTAAACGAATTCCTATTGCGGCAGCCATCGGCTCTTCAATGAGAAAAATCTGTCCAGCTCCAGCGTTTTTTCCCGCATCTTCAACAGCTCTCCGTTCTACTTCAGTAACACCACATGGTATTCCAATAACCACACGAGGCCTTATATGAATTGGAAAACGATCCTCATATGCTTTTTCGATAA
Organism: uncultured Candidatus Saccharibacteria bacterium; assembly: GCA_964420305.1. Classification (GTDB taxonomy): domain Bacteria; phylum Patescibacteriota; class Minisyncoccia; order Minisyncoccales; family PWPS01; genus PWHW01. The sequence continues at coordinate 3,096 of CAYQSS010000006.1, forward strand.
AATAACGGAGCATCTGTTCAGTAACATCAAAATCAGAAACAACTCCCGAAACAAGTGGCCTTGTCGCAACAATATGCCCTGGAGTTTTCCCAACCATTTTTCTTGCCTCTTCTCCGATTGCCAAGATTTGTCCTGTTTTTTTATTAACCGCGACAACAGAAGGTTCGGACATCGTAATCCCTTTTCCTCGTACATAGACAAGACAGTTTGCAGTCCCAAGATCGATACCAATGTCTAATGAAAATCTTTCAAGTAATTTTTTAATCATATTTTAAAATCAATAACTTTTACCTCCTAATATTAAAGCTATATCACTATAAGTAACAACTATTAAAATTCCCATTAACAAAAAGAAAAAAACGGCATTAAGCCCATACTCCATTTTTTCTGAAATAGGACTTCCTTTAACTTTTTCAATCGCCAAAAATACTAACCTTCCACCGTCAAGAGCAGGAATTGGAAGAATATTCAAAATTGCTAAAGAAACAGTAATTATTCCTAAAAACTGCAGAAAATCAGAAAATCCTCGTGAAAAAGCTCCTGTGCCAAATTGTACTATTGCAACCGGACCACCAACTCTCATCCCAGGAGGAAGTTCCTCTCCGGTGATACGTGAAACAACAAATTCGTAAATACTAGATAGGATTGAAAACGTGGTTTCTCCAGTCATTAAGACGCCCTTGATTGGAGCCTGATAAAGCGGATACTTTTTACTCGCAGTAATCACCATTGCGATTCCTAGTGCTCCCTCGTTTTCATTGTATTCTTCTCTTGGAGTAATCGAAAAAACAGATTCTTCTTTTCCTCGAAGTATTTTAACTGGTATCTCTTCACCCTTTTTTTCTTCCAGTAGTAGCGCGGCCTCACTCGGCTTTTCAATCGGATTATTATCTATTTCAAGAAGTATATCTCCAGGTATTATGCCCACTTTTTTTGCTGGAGAATTTTCAATAACGTTTACAATAAAAACATCTGAATTGTCATAAAGCGCTATCTCTTCCTCTGTAATTGGCGTGCGAACTCCCACCGCCGCATAAAGAGAAAATATTAAGAAAGCGATAACAAAAAAAGCGGCTACACCAGCAAAAATAATAATCGCTCTTTGATAAATCGGTTTTGTAGAAAAACTTCTCTCGTCATCAACTTTACTGTCCTCTCCAAGAAGTTTCACAAACCCTCCAAGGGGCAATAGATTTATTGAATATACCGTCTCTCCAACCTTCTTTCCAAAAATTCGTGGGGGAATTCCCATCCCGAACTCCTCTACCTTTACTCCATACTTCTTTGCAAATAAGAAATGACCTAACTCATGAAAGAAAATAAGGAGGAGAAGGCTAAAAACTATAATTAAAATATTTATCATAAAATTATTTTCTTATTTCATCCTCTCTTTTTTTAACTAAATCCTCTACCTTTTTATTGTAATTATCAATAATTTCTTGAAGATATTCTTTCCCTTTAAATTTTTCATCTTCTGTTAACTCTCCCTCCTGAACTTTTTCTTGGATTTCTTTCCAAATATCTTCTCTTACTCTTTTTAGAGATACTCGCGCATCTTCTTTTTTCGCAGAAAGAAGTTTCAAAAGGCTTTTTCTGTACTCTTCTGTAAGTGGCGGAAGAATGATTCTTAGTGAGCTTCCTTCAATCATCGGACTAAATTCTGATTCTGACTTTTGAAGGGCGGTGAGAATGTCTTTCGTATAATTCTTGTCCCACGGTTGGATAAGAATTTGCCTTTGTTCTGGGCAAGAAATGGCAGCAAGTTGTTTTAGCGGTAATCTTTGATTAAAACAATCAACAACGACATCTTCAACAAGAGAAGGTGTCGCTCGATCCGCCCTTACCCTTTTTAACTCATCCTGCAGATGCAAGATAACTTTTTCCATTTCTGGCTTTGTTTTTTCAATTATTGTATTGTATTCTGACATATTTATATTTTTATTATTATTTTTTCTAAAGCGAGACGCATATTAATACCTTTTTTTCTAGAAAGATAAACAATTTTCTCGGCTTCTTTAACAACGTCAATATACTTCTTTACCTCTTTCTTTTCTTCAACGCCTTTTTTTATCTTCCCTTTTAATGTTTCTAATAAGCTGACCAGAAAGTCATTTTCTCTTTCTTCTTCAACAATTTTTTTTATCTTCCCAAATCTTACAACCACATCTTCTTTAAACATCGCTTGAACATCTTCTTTTGTTTTTTTTATCTCTTTCAGTTTTATAGGAAAATGAAGATACTCAACAGCTTTCCCGGGCCTCCCATAAGAAATTTCTGCTATTTCTTTACTGCCAACTTTTCTTTCTATCTCTTCTTCTTTAACAAAATAGAATTTTAGTTCAAATAATCTCGACAGGATGGTAGGTAGAAGAAGATAAGGATAGCTGGTTATAAGGATTATCACTGTTTTTTCTGTTGGTTCTTCTAGTGTTTTTAAAAGAGCGTTTTGTGCCGAATGGTTCATAAGGTGTGCATCATCTATTAAAATTCCCTTAAAATCTGCTTTTAATGGACGATAAGAAACTTTTTCTGTTAGCTCTTGAATCTGCTTTATTTTCAATTCTTTTTCTTCTGGATAAATTTCCAATATATCTGGATGGATATTCTCTTCAATTTCATGGCAACTTTGACAAACAGAACAAGGGGAATCTTTCTCTTTGCAGTTAATCTTTTTTAAAAACCATTGGGCAATAGTCTTTTTCCCTACACTTTCTGGTCCAGTAAATAAAATTGCATGCGGTATACTGTTTTTTTTAAAAAGAGCTGTCAATTTGTTTCTTTGATTTTGATGTCCAATAATCATCTTGTCATAATACTTCTTTTATAAGCTTCTAAATTATCTAAAACAACTCCTGCTCCCCGCGCAACAGAAAGAAGAGCTTCTTCGGCAACAAAAGAAGGAACTCCTGTCTTTTCTGTGACCAAAACATCAATATTATCAAGAAGTGCTCCTCCTCCAGTAAGAACCATTCCTTTGTCCATGATGTCTGCAGAAAGCTCTGGGGGAGTTTCTCTTAAAACTTGTTTAATGACTTTTATTATTTCTTCAAGCGTTGAAGAGATGGCCTCTTGAATTTCATTTGAAGAAACCTTTATTGTCTTTGGAAGTCCCGATACTAGATCTCTTCCACGAACCTCCATTATTTTCTCGTCCTTCTCTTTAACCGCAGTACCGATGTTTATTTTAATATCTTCTACGCTTTTCTCTCCGAGGGCAACTCCGTGTTTCCCTTTTATATAGTTTGAAATAGCAAAGTCCATGCTGTCTCCAGCAACTCTCAAAGACTTTGCAACAACTACTCCTCCTAAAGAAATAACTGCGATTTCAGTAGTTCCACCTCCGATATCAACAACCATGTGCCCCGAACAAGATGCAATAGGAATTCCTGCTCCAATAGCAGCTAAAATCGGCTCTTTGACGGTATAAACCGCTCTTGCACCAGCAGAAATACCAGCTTCAATAACCGCTCTTTTTTCTGTTGAAGTTATTCCAGCTGGAACCCCAATCATCATCTCTGGCTTGATAAACTTTAATCCTGGTGATTTTTGAATAAAGTAACGGAGCATTGCCTCTGTTATTCTGTACTCTGCGATAACTCCATCCTTAAGTGGCCTGTAAACTTTTATCTCATCAGGTGTTCTCCCAGTCATTTCTTTTGCCTCTTTTCCTACGGCAAGAATTCTGTTTTCATACACCGAAACTGCAACGACCGATGGTTCATTTAAAATAATCTCTTTTCCCGGTGCAAAAACAAGCGAATTGCAAGTACCAAGATCTATCCCTATTTTTCTTGAAAACATATTTTTATTTAATCAGTTCTTTTTATTCTTGCTCCTATTTTTGAAAGTCTTTTTTCAATTTCTTCATATCCTCTGTCAGCTTGAACGACATCTTTAATAATTGTCGTCCCCTCGGCTAGAAGACCAGCGATAATTAGCGCTGCTCCAGCTCTTAAGTCTAGTGGATCAAGTTTTGTTCCGTGTAATTTTGTTGGCCCGTTAATTATTGCCCGATGCGGATCACAAAGAACGATCTCTGCTCCCATCTTATTTAATTCTTCTAAATACTTCAATCTTCCTTCATAAAGTGGATCGTGGATCAGGGTAAGTCCTTTTGCTTGAGTAGATAAAACTCCAAGAGGAGCTTGCAAATCTGTAGGGATTCCTGGGTGTGGCATTATCTGTATTTTATTAATTACGAGGTCCTTTCCCGGAGAAGTTGTCACACTGCTTTCCCTTATCTTTAATTTAGCGCCAAAATTTTTCAGCTTACAGAGCAAAAGTTTTAAATCATTTACTGGAAAATTCTCTATACAAACACTCCCTTTTGTGGCCAAAGCAAGAAGAAGAAAGGTACCAGCCTCAATGTAATCATAACATATAAAGTGTTCTGCTCCAGAAAGTACATCCTTTCCCTTTATTTCTATGGTATTTGTTCCTTCCCCTTTTATATCCGCCCCCATCTTTTTTAAAAAGATTGCTAAATCTTGAACGTGTGGCTCAGAAGCAGCAATTTTTATTATCGTTTTTCCTTTCGCAAGCGTTGCAGCCATCAAAACGTTTTCTGTCGCGGTTACTGAAAACTCATCAAGGACAATCTCTCTCCCTTGCAATCTTTTTTCCGCCTTAAAGTGATAAACGTTTGAGGTTCTTGACCCGTTTTTTTTCAATCCGAATTCTTCTATTTCAACCCCCATTTTCAAAAAGGCGTTAAGATGTGCATCTATCGGACGAGACCCGATAATACATCCTCCTGGCTGGGGAATTTTAACACACCCAAAACGAGCAAGAAGAGGACCAATAAGAAGAATTGATGACCTCATTTTATTTACAAGATCAAAACTAAGCCTAGATGGATTAATGTCTTTTGCGGTGATTTTTACTCTTCTCTTGTCGAGGTACTCTACATCTGCTCCCATATCCTCAATAATTCTAAGCATCGCCTTCACATCTTCAACAAGAGGGACATTATCCAAAATACAGGGAGAAGAGGTAAGTAAAGTTGCTGCAATAATCGGCGTTGCAGCATTTTTTGAACCTCTGACATCAATAACTCCTTCCAGTTTACTTTTCCCTTCAATGATTAATTTTTGAGACATTTCTCTTTAAATTAGAAAGATTTAACTTTGCTATTATAGTATAGAGTAGGAGAAATATCAAATAGGAAAATCTTCATTTTGCTTAAAGATTTTATAAAAAATAAAAAGATAAAATAAAAGAATAAGAGAAAAAGGAATATTTTTAATGTAGACAGCGGAAAAGGGAAGATAATAAAAGAGATTTATTGTAAAAAGCAAAAAAGAGAGCAAGAGATAAGCTGGGAAAGAAAATATAATCATTCCAGTAATTGCCGTTAAAATTCCAAAAACTATAATAATCGGCAAAAGAGGAACAATTAGAAGATTGGCAAAAATAGAGTAAAGAGAAAAGTGTCCAAAATTATACAAAATCAAAGGGAAAACAAAAATTTGTGCGGAGATAGTAACCGCTAGAATATCAGCGATCTTCTCATTTTTTTTAAAAAAACTTCTTACTTTAAAAAAGAAATTATTTCCCGCTTCTTCTTTTGACAAAAAAGTCTTTACCGGACGGTAAAGAAATAATATCCCCAAAACAGCAAGGAAAGAAAGTTGAAATCCCAAATCGTAGTGTAAAAGCAACGGATTGAAAATAAGCATCAGTGTCCCAGCAAAAACTAATAAGCGAACAGCATCTGTTCTCCTAAAGAAGATATAAGAAAGAAGAACGACTCCTCCCATAATTCCTGCCCTAACCGCTGAAATAGGGGCACCAACAAAAATAATAAAAATAGTAATCAGTATTAAAGATATAACAGCCGATAATCTTCTCTTTATTTTCAAAAAAACTAAAAGAAAGAAGATAAGGGAAGAGATAATAACAATATGCATCCCAGATATCGCCGTAATGTGTCTTGTCCCTGTAACACTTAGTTTTTCATTGAAATCATCAGAGAAAAAACTTCTATCTCCAAAAAGCATCGCCTCTAAAAAAAGTACATGAGGAAAAGGAATTGAACTTCTTACTCTTTTTTCCAGCTTTTCTCTTAGTGAAAAGAGTTTTTTAAAGAGGAAATTACCCTCCTCCCCTATCTTTTTAATCTTGGGACGAAACACCACATGATATATCTTATCTTTCCTTAAATAATTTCTATAATCCTCCTCTTCCGGAATAGTAAAATCTCCTTCAACTTTTAAAACTTCTCCATAATTAAAATTACTATAACGATCAAGATAAAGAAGTATTTTCCCTTTTTCATGACTAACAATAACTCTTTCAAAGTTTCCTTTTGTAATTGGTGGCTCACTTACCACCCCATAAAGCGGAGAGTTTATTTCTTTTGGGATATTATAAGCTGTATAGTGAAAATAGAACGATCCAAAAAGAAAAAATAACATACAAAAAAGAAGAAGCAAAAATCTTTTTGAAAAATAGTAAAATATAAAGGTTAAAAAAAGACCAAGCATTATACTGCTTGGCGCAAATAATATTCCCAAAACAAAGGAAAGACAAAGGAAAAATAATGTTTTTGAGGCAGTTATCTTATTTCGCACTCTTCTGTAAAAGATGAAGCAATTTTTTTAAATTCTTCTAAGCTTTTTTCTGAAAACGGCTCTTTTTTGAGAAATCCCTCTTTAAGAGTTTTCTCTGGAAGAAAGTTTTGCAAATAGTATTTCTTTGCTCCAGAGATAAGAACTGCTATCTTTTCTATATCTTCTTTTCGATGGACACCCGGAACAACTGTCGTCCGGAACTCGTAATCTAGCTGGGAACTAATAATAATATCAATGCTTTCTTTTATCTTCCCTGGGTCTTCATTAGATATTTCTTTGTATCTTTCTAAGGGAAGCTTTACATCCATTGCGATATAATCTACCAAGCTCATTATTGCTCTTAAAACTTCTGGCCTTGATCCGTTAGTATCAATCTTTACCAGAAAGCCTCTTTCTTTAATTTCTCTAACAAAATCTACGATATCTTCACTTACGGTCGGTTCTCCACCACAGATAACAACACCATCCAGTTTTCCTTTTCTATTCTCTAAAAATTCAAAAAATTCTTCTTTTTTGATTTCTGGATGATTTTTTATTTTCCCAGGTAAAATTAGTTCCGGAGAGTAACACCAAGGACATCGGAAATTACAACCCGAAAGAAAAACAGTGCAGGCAATTTTTTGAGGATAATCGATAAGAGTTAGTTTTTGTAGTCCTCCTATTTTCACAATTTATTCTTCAGAAATTTTATATTCTTTTCTTTCTTGATATTCTCTTTTTTTCCCATCATTCCACTGGTTAACAGGACGCAGATATCCAACAATTCTTGAGTAAACTTCACACTCCTTATATTCACTAAGTCCTTCATTTTTAGAAAAACAATCGCTGCATTTAAAAACAAAAAACTCTTCACCACTATCTTCATAGGCAAGAAGTGATCCGTTTTCTATCTCTTCTTCTTTTAGTATTATCTCACATCCACAATCAAAACAACACGCTTCTTTTTCATTTAAAGATTGAATAGCATCCTTTTCACTTTGAAAAGTTTGTTTCTCTCCTTCATATTTTTTTTGAGTCATATTTTTCCGCTACAGCATCTTAGCTAGATCTGTAGTCTTTTAAATTTTTAATATTCTTTTTAGGTGCTTTAATTTTACAACTTGGACAGTAAGCACTCTCTCCCTTGATATAACCACAGTTTGGACAAATTGAAAAGGTAGGACTAAGAGTAATATACGGTAAATGATAATTTTCAAAAACCTTGCGAACAATATTTTTCGCGGTCTCGGGAGTCCTCACTCTTTCGCCCAAGAAAAGGTGGATTACAGTCCCTCCGGTAAACGCTTGTTGTAATTCATCTTGCAAGTCTAGTACTTCAAATGGATCATCAGTGTAGTTTACTGGTAAATGAACAGAGTTTGTGTAATATGGCGCTTCCTTTGTTCCAGCAGTAATAATTTCTGGATATTTTTCTCTGTCAGTTCTTGCCTGTCTAAAAGATGCTCCTTCTCCCGGAGTAGCTTCTAGGTTATAAAGATTTCCTGTTTCTTCTTGATAATGGACAAGTCTATCCCGCATAAACTTTAATACTTCTAATGCAAAATCCTTTCCCTCTTTGGTGGCAATATTTTTGCCCATAAAATTGAGAAGTGCTTCGTTCATTCCGATAAGCCCAATAGTAGAAAAGTGATTTCCGAAATAAGATCCTCTCATCTTCTTTACGGAAGACAAGTAATGTTTTGTGTAAGGATAAAGTCCTTTCTCAATAAAGTTATCTAATACTTTTCTTTTCAGCTCTAAGCTTTCTTTCGCTAAATCCATCATCTCGGTAAGTCTTTTATAAAAATCTTCTTTTGTTTTAGATAAATATCCTATTCTTGGAAGGTTAATGGTCACAACCCCAACCGATCCGGTAAGAGGTTGAGAGCCAAAAAGACCACCTCCTCTTTTGATAAGTTCTTTATTATCAAGTCTCAAGCGACAACACATGCTTCTAAAGTCTTCAGGGTTCATGTCAGATTGAACAAAGTTTGAAAAGTAGTTAATCCCATACTTTGCCGTAGCCTCCCACATCTTGTCCAGCGCTTTATTTTCCCAATCAAAGTTTTTTGCAATTGATATTGTTGGAATGGGGAAAGTGAACACTCTTCCCTTTGCATCTCCTTGCATCAATACTTCGTAGAAAGCTTTATTGAAGATATCCATCTCTTCTTGAAACTCTCCGTAAGTTTCTTTCTGTGGTTCTCCCCCAATAATTATTGGCTGATTCTTCAAAAACTCAGGAATCCTAACATCTAAAGAAACATTAAGAAAGGGCGTGTTGCCGGTTATAAAAACCTTTCCTTTCCTTTTTGCGATAACCGTTTCGTTGTCTGTGTTAACTGACCAGATAACCCCACTGTAATTTACTTTCTTTATCTCTCTGATCCTTGTTTCCTGTCTTCTGATAACTCTTAAAATGTATAATAGCTTTTTCCCAACCCCCGAAGACATTCTTTCTGTCGTTGTAAAGCCGTAACCAGAATTAACAATAATCCGCTGTAAATCATTTAAAATGTTTTCATCTGATACTGTGATCTTACAACCCTCATGACCATCTCCTTTGATATAAGTTTCTAAAAATAATCTGCTTTGTCTCTGACTCATCTCTGTGATTTTCTTTGGTATTCTTTTGACACTATCGTTTTTGTCAAACCACTTTATTATCTTTTTTGAATGATTGGCATCAAATCTAATTTGCATTACAACACCTCCCAGAGACCTTGCTCCTTCTTGCAAAGAATATTTTAGTTTTAGTTTTTTTAGTAAAGCTAAAATCTCTTCATATTTTTCTTTGTTTTTTTCTCGGGACTGATAAATCATTATCCTCCTCCAATTTCCCTTAACCTCCATGCTCCCCTCGGAAACAATCCAGGCAATTAGCTCTATTTCTTCATCTTTTAAATTTATTTCTTTGTTATTATTATTTGCGGCAATAGAAATTATTTGAGGAGAATTTAGTGTGAGAACGTCTTCTACAGTTTCAAGACAGTAGTTTTCAGTATTAAATTTCTTTCTTACCATCCTGTGTCCTGGAGAGATAAGTTGATCTTGGATTCTATTTAAAACACGGTACATCTTCCCTTCATACTTTCTCTTAAAAATCTTCTTCACCTTTTTTTCCTCAATGATTTTCTTATCAAGATTAAACGTTTTAATTACTTCTCCTTCTTCCACTTCGTTGTACTTTTTCCATCCTTTTTTTGTTAAAATTTCCGTGTCTTCCGAAAGACATTGGAACCCCACACGAGTAGGAACCATACAATTAAATACAAATTCTTGTATTGATTGCTTTACTTGTTTGTAATCCAGATTGTCTTTACGGATAAATGGAGCAAGAAGAGTATCAAAATTACTCATCGCTTGTGCACCAGCCCCTTCGCCTTGAAGGGTATAAAAGAAGTTAACAACTTGCCCAAGAGCAGGGCGAAAATGTTTTGGCGGCTTAGATTCTACTTTAGAGGAAACACCTCCAAAGCCACGTAGTAAAAGATCGTGTAAATCCCAGCCAGAACAGTAAGTTGCTAAAAGATTTAAATCGTGAATATGAAAATCTTGGTTCTTTGCTGCTTCTCTAATTTTTTCAGGATAGATTTTATTCAACCAGTATTTTTTAGAAATATACGATGTCGCGTACTGGTTTAACCCTTGTAAAGAGTAAGTCATGTTGGCGTTCTCTTTCACCTGCCAGTCTATCTCATCAATATACTTTTCAATAAGTTCTGTCGACTCATCAAATCCTGCTGCAGACTCTCTTATCTCTCTTCTTTTTTCTCGATAAAGGATGTAGCTTCTTGCTGTTTCTGTAAGACCCTCTGCTATCAAAACTTCTTCAACAATATTTTGAATCTCTTCTACGTGAGGAATTTCTTCTTTGCTAAATCTTCTTAAAATAATTTCTAGTACTTTTTCAGAAAGTTCTGTTGCTTCACTCTTTCCTCCTTCCTTGGTAAAAGTTAGTGCCTTGTAAATCGCATTTTCTATTTTTTGAATATCAAAATCTGCATATTTTCCATTTCTTTTTTCAACTTTTGAAATCATTTTTATCGAAAAATTAGTTTACAAAAAATAATATGTCTGGGAAGCCAAACATATTTGCCATCAATACTCCTCTAAAACTTTTTTAAAATCCAGTAGCAATCACTGTTACCTTTATTTCTCCTTCTTCTAAGTCTTTATCTTCAACAGCGCCAAAAATAATACTAGCATCTGGAGAAACCTTTTTTCTAATTACTTCCGCTATCTCGTTAACTTCGGAAAGACTTAGATCTTTTCCACCATTAACGTTAAACAGAACTCCCTTTGCATTTTCACAAGACAGATCAACTAAAGGTAGATTCAGCGCTCTTAGCGCTGCTTCTTCTGCTCTCTTTTTTCCTTTCGCTGATCCTTTTCCAAAAAGAGCTGATCCCGAATCTTTCATAATTGATCTTACATCCGCAAAATCAATGTTAATAAGACCAGGAAGTGTTACAAGATCTGATATCCCCTGTACTGCTTGTCTTAATATCTCATCACAAGCCCAAAAAGCTTCTGTCAAAGAAGTATTAGGATCAAGAGTAGAAAGCAATCTGTCATTTGATATCGGAATAAGGGTATCTACTTTTTCTTGTACCGCTTTTAGTCCTTTTCTTGCTACTCTTTGCCTTTCTTTCCCTTCAAAAGAAAACGGTGTCGTAACAACCGCAATGGTAAGAGCCCCTGCTTCCTTTGCAATCTCTGTAACTTCAGGAATTGCCCCAGTTCCTGTTCCTCCTCCAAGACCACAGGTTAAAAACACCATATCGGAATCTTTTAATGCTTTTTTGATTTCTTCTCTGTTTTCTTCTACTGCCTTTTTACCAAACTCCGGATTCATCCCTGTTCCCAGCCCCTCGGTAAGCTTTTTCCCAATACGGATTTTAACATCTGCTTGTGTATCTTTAAGATCTTGAAAATCAGTGTTAATCGCAATAAGCTCGACTCCTCTTATTCCACAACCAGCCATTCTCGCTATCGCATTTCCTCCAGATCCACCGATACCAACAACTTTTATTTTAGGTAAATTTTTTGCCATATTTATTAAGGAATAAAAACTCTAAAAATCTTTTTAAATTTTGAAACTGCTCCTTTAAAATTAATCTTCCCATCTTCCTCCTCCTCTAGGTCAGCCCCACAAAGCACAAGTCCACAAAGCGTAGAAAGAGAAGGATCTTCTTCAAGAGAGAAAAATCTTCTTGGAACTCCTAAACGACAAGGGACCCCTAGCTTTTCTCTTGTAAAGTCAACTAGTCCAGGAATCTTAGACCCTCCCCCAGTAATCACCGCCCCACCAGGAAGAACTCTGTTTTTTGATATCTTTTTTAACTCTTTTTCAATTTCATCTAAGATCTCAACTATCCGTGGTTCGGCTATTTTTTTCAAATCACTTCTTTGAAAGATTACTTCTTCTCCAGAAGCAACTTTCAACTTTTCTTTCTTTGTGCTCTTTTCCCCTAATATAGCTTGTCCAAATTCATTTTTAATAAATTCTGCTGTCTCAACGTCAATTTTAAGCCCGATAGCAATGTCATTTCTAATATTGTTCGTTCCTACCGGCAGGACAACAGTATGTAAAAGATCTCCTTCTTCGTAAACTGAAACTCCGGTTGTCCCTGCCCCAAAATCAATAACAAAAGCCCCAAGTTCTTTTTCTTGAGGTGTTAGCACAGCACGCGCTGCTGCGATGGGTCCTATTATAAGGTCATTTACTTGTAAATTAGCGCTCAGTACTGCTTGGCTTAAATTTTTAGAGTAAGACATAAATCCCCCAACAGCAGTAATCTCCGCCTCTAACCTTATTCCATGAAGGCCAACTGGGTTTTTAATCCCTTTTTCTTTATCGATAATAAATTCTCTGGGGAATATTTCTAATATTTCTTTGTTGTTTGGCAGAGAAAAGGTTTTTGCCGCATCAATTACTCTATCAACATCTTCTTGTGCTATTTCTTGATCAGCCCTCGAAACAGATATAATACCCTTTGAAGAAAGGCAAAAAATGTGCATTCCGTTGATATTCGCATAAACCTCATCTATCTCTTGCCCAGCTTCTCTTTTTGCTTCATCTGCCGTTGCACGGATAATTTTTGCTACTTTTTCAGGATCAGCAACGACTCCTTTGCGAACTCCAGAAGAAATACTTTCTGCTTTCCCTAAAACCTTAAATCCCGCTTCCTCAGGATTTTTTTGAACGATTATTGCTTTAATAGCACTCGTTCCAACATCGATAGCACAAATGGTAGAAATCTTACTCATTCTTCTATTTTAACTTTTTATAAAATATTTTCAAATAGCTATCTTAAAGTCTTTTTCAGATAGTATTCTTCTTTCTTTTGCATCTCTTCTTCCTCTTTATCATTTCCGTGATCATACCCTAAAAGATGCAAGGTACCATGAATAGTAACACGGCTAATTTCTTTTGTAAAATCTTCCTTTTTTCTCTTCTCTATTTCTTCAGGACAAATAATTATTTCTCCTAATAAATCTTCTTCGTTGTAAAAAAAAGAAAGAACATCGGTAGCATAATCTTTATTGCGGTAGATTCTGCTTAGTTCTTTCATTTTTTCTGCTTTCACGATTGCTACAGAAATCTCTTTTTTATCCTTTCTCTCTTCCTCTAAGATAATACGAATTACTCTGCGAAGTAGGTCCGTGTCAACAGAAAAATCAGTAAGATTATTTAACTCCATTTAGATTTATCTTCTACTTTTAATCTCTCCCTTTCTTAGTTTTTTCTCGTATTCTGCTTTAGCACGCACCTTTCTTAGTGCAATACGTTTTTTAGCTGTCTTACTTACCGGTCTTAAACGAAATTTTCTTGAACGAGCTTCTTTGATAATTCCACTCTGAATAACCGATCTTGTAAAACGGTGCACAATACTACTATTGTTTTCTTTTTCTTTTCTTTTAACTTCTAAAGGCATTTTATTATTTTATTAATTTTTCCACCCTCCAAGGAGATGAAGATGAAGATGAGGAACTTCCTGTCCACCACCCTCTCCAACATTAATCGAAAGCTTATAACCAGAATCACTGATTCCACTTTCTTCTGCGACCTTTTTTGCGACAAGAAAAAGTTCCCCTAGGGTTTCTTTATCTTCTTCTTTTGCTTCGTTTACGGAAACAATGTGTTTTTTAGGAACAACCAAAAAATGAATTGGTGCTTTTGGTTTTACATCCTTAAAAACAACTATTTTTCCGTTTTCAAAAACAATTTCAGTAGGAACTTCCTTATTTACAATTTTACAAAAAATACAATCCTCCATTATTTTAATCTTTTTTTAATTTCTTTTACAACTTCACAGGTTTTTATCTTGTCCTGTTCCCCAGAATCCATATCCCTCACTATTACCCTGTCTTCAACTGCCTCTTCTTTTCCAATAATGAGAGTAATTTTAACTTTCATCCTATCAGCACGGCCAATCTGACTTTTCAAAGAATCTTGGCCAAAAGATTCTGTAACCAATATTTTTTCTTTTTTAAGTTCCTCAAACAACTTTAATGATCTTTTCTTCGCTAAATCACCAAGCTGGGCAATAAAAACATCTGGCACTTCTTTTTCAATTTCTACGCCGTTCTCTTTCATAAGAAGTATCACTCTCTCTATCCCTACTGCTGCTCCTGTTCCCGGTCTCTCTTCGTCTCCTAAAAGGACACTAAGTCCGTCATATCTTCCTCCTCCACCAAGAGCAAGCGGGGTTTCTTCATCCTTTTGCTTTGCAAAAAACTCGTAAACAGTACCTGAATAATAATCAAGGCCGCGGACTAAAAAAGGATTTAAATCATAAGGAACTCCGACTTCATCTAAAAACTCTAATGTCTGTTTAAATTCTTCTCGACAGTTTTTGCAGATATAGTCTATCATCTGTGGTGCTCTCTCTTTCACTTCTAAACACTTCTTGCAATCAAGGGTTCTTAAGGGATTTTTATCCATTCTTCTTTTACAATCGGAACAAAGAAGCGAAGATTCTTTTTTAAGATACTTTTTCAGTTCTTTCTTAAAATCAGCACGGCACTTCTCTTCCCCCATATTATTTATCTCAATTGTAACATCCTTTATCCCTAATTCTTTTAGAATGTTATAAACAAGAAGAATGATCTGCGCATCTACCGCCGCTCCTTTCTTCCCGATAGTTTCAAAGCCAAACTGCCAAAACTGTCTGTATCTTCCTGCCTGCGGTCTTTCATAACGGAAAAAGGGAGCAAAATAGAAAAACTTAACCGGTTGAGGCTTTGTATAAAGACCATGTTCTATAAAAGACCTCATTATTGGTGCCGTTCCTTCTGGTCTTAAAGAAATATTATCTCCTCCTTTCGTCTTAAAGGAGTACATTTCTTTTTCAACAACATCTGTAAGTTGGCCAACTCCTCTGGTAAAAACATCCGTATCTTCAATAATCGGAGTTTCAATTCCACTAAAACCATATATCTTTGCGTTTTTTATTACTACCTCTCTTACTTTTTCAAAATAATCATATTGTGATCCAAAAATATCGTGTGTTCCACTCAGGCTTTGAATTTTTTTGGGCATTTTTTATCAAGAATTAGTAACTTGGTAACTCTACTTTTGAAAAAACGCTAAAAGGAGATATTTGGAAAAAAACTTTTCCAATTATATTTTCTTCAGGAAGAGATCCCCAATTTCTCGAATCAAAAGAGGAACCACGATTATCTCCCATTACAAAATATTCGTCTTCTTCAAGAAATATCCTCTCCTCTCCAGAAGTTCTTTGAAGCGGAAGATATTCTTCTTCAAGAACATCCTTTTCCCCGTCAGAAGAAACAATAAATATCTTTTCATCTTCGATAATTAATTCTTCTCCTGGGAGCCCGATAATTCTTTTAATGTGTCTTGTTTGTGGATTTTGAGGGTATCTAAAAACTATAACCTCTCCACGTTTTGGTTCACGGAACCGATAAGATAGCTGATCAACAATTAGGTAGTCAGCTTCATGAAAGCTCGGTTCCATTGATGCGCCCCGGACAATAAAGGGCTGAAACAAAAAAACTCTTATTGGGACAACAATAAGTAGTGCAAAAAAAACTATCTTTGTACTCTCCCAAAAAAAACTTAAAATACTTTTCATACAGCAGTATGTTAGCAGATTTTAGGAAAATAATCAAATACCATTTCTCTTGCTTTCAAGTTTAAAATATATAAGACATTTGTGTTTTTGGAATTATCCAGCTGGCATCATTGAACGAAGTTCGAACCTGGATGAAGGAGAATGAGAAAGATATCAATATCTTTTCTCCCGGCAAACAATCTAGAAAACCAAATGAATTTTAAACTTCGTTCGGGGAAAACCATTCTTAAAACGTTTAATATCTTATCTATCAGTTTTGATAATCTCTCTGCATAAGTTCAAACACATTCTGGACTCTTTAGAGAGCTAGAGTGTTATGCAGAT
>CAYQSS010000007.1:0-17317 GCA_964420305.1 uncultured Candidatus Saccharibacteria bacterium
TGCTGCCGGGCTAGGACTCGAACCTAGAAGTCTCCTCGTCCAAAGCGAGGCGTGTTACCATTACACCACCCGGCAAAATACAAGGCAGATTATACCTTATTTCTCTTTTTTTCTCAAATTTTGAGAGATTTCTGCTACTGCAATTTCTAGAGGAAGTTGAGGAATTGGAGAATACTTTATTCTCTCCCCTGCCTCATAAAAAGAATCTATCATTTCTTTTATCTCATTGATGGTTATCTTTTCAATCTGTTTTTTAATTTTCTCCACTTCTTCTTTAGTAAGTTTTGTTAGAAGCGAATTCATAAGTGATCTTGCTCCACTTTCTTCTTCTCTTTCTTTAATAATCTTTAAAATCATCATCTCTCTTAAATAGCTGATTATATTCTCATAGAAAGCTTCTGGACTAACTCCTTGATTAAAAGAATCTTCCATCGTTTTTAAAGAATCTGTTGCTTTATCTTCCAAAAGATGATTAATAAAGTCTGTCACCGCCTCCCTTTCAACTACCCCAAGAAGTCTTTTTACGTCTTCTTTTTTTACTGTGGTATTTTCAGGAACAAATGAAAGAATCTGTGATAAAAGACTTTCTCCATCACGTAGCGATCCAGAAGAAACAGCGGCAATCATTTCTAAAACTTCTTTTTCGACACTTACCTCTTCTTTCTTAACTACTTTTTCAAGTCTTTTAACCATTTCTGGAACTGTAATTTTACGAAAATCAAACCTCTGACAACGAGAAATAATTGTTGGATTCATTTTTTGTGGTTCAGTTGTCGCTAGAACAAATATCACGTGAGAAGGGGCCTCTTCTAATATCTTTAAAAGAGCGTTCTCTGCACCAGATGTTAGTTGATGGGCTTCGTCTAGTATGAAAACCTTGTATTTTGATTTTGTTGGTCCAAAACGTGCACCTTCGCGAAGTTCCCTTATCTCATCTATCCCTCGATGAGAAGCAGCATCTATTTCAATAATATCCATTGATCGATTCTCTGTGATTTCTAAACAAGACGTACACTTGTTACATGGTTCTGGACTTTCTTTTTTTTCACAGTTTGCTCCCTTTGCTAAAAGTCTTGCAACCGTTGTCTTCCCGCAACCCCGTGGCCCACAGAAAAGATATGCATGGGCTATTTTATCGCTCGAAATCGCGTTTAGAAGCGTTGTTGTCACATGTTCCTGCCCAACAACGTCTGAGAACTTCTGCGGCCTGTATTTACGATATAGTACTAGATTAGACATTTTTTTTCTTAGAATAAATAAAATAAGTTAATAAAGCAAGAAGCGAGATTCCTAAGACAATCTGGAAGCTGTAATAGCTTTCAACAGCTATCCCTGCTTCAACGATGAAATAAACGAAAACTCCGGCAAGTAACACTCCGCAGATAATCGCTACAACTGATTTTACATAGGAAAGTCCAAAAAGAAAAGCGGCTAGTGAAGCAGTCCACGCACCAGTTATAGGAAGTGGAATGGCAGTAAAGAGAGTTAGTGCTAAATATCCATATTTTTTAAATCTACCATCATAGTCTTTTCTCGTCTTTTGGAAAAGAAAATCAAAAAACTTTTTCATAAAAGGAATCTTCCTTGAAAGAAAGAGTGAAACAGGATCTAAAAATCTAAGAATTAAGAAAATCGGAATAATATTCCCTAAAACAGATAAAAAGTAGGCAGAAAAAGGATTTAGATTATGAACAAGTAACGCAAAAGGAAGCGCAGCTCTTAATTCAAAAACGGGAGTCATTGCGATCAAAAATGTTTGGATTTCTGGAGACATATTATCATTATATACTATAGCCTTATCGAATCAAATTCACTCCATGACAATTGTTGATCTTTGTCGGTATAAGCTGTTTTTGGGTTTGGATGCACTTCAACCATCATCCCATCAAAATCATATCTTCTTGATTTTTCTATCACTTTAATTACGTTTGATCTCTTCCCTCCAATATGCGAGGGATCGATAATCATCGGCAGTTTCGTTTCTTCTTTTATTTCCATCGCCATTTCAAAATTAGGAAAATTTCGAAAATCACCTGTAGAAGAAAAAAATCCGCGGTGACAAAGAATTATTTTCTCATAATTCATTTTTGTATTTTTAATATGCTTAATTATTCCAAGCCAGTGCTCTTTACTTTCCCACGGCTGGTTTTTAATTAACAAATACGCCTTTTTATTTTTAGAAACTTCATTTGCAATTTCTTTTTGAAGAAAATGATTTTGATTTCTTGATCCTATCCAGAATATAGTTTCCAGGTTAGGAAATTTTTTTAAAATGCTTCTTACATTATCTCTTTCCATAACCTCTGTCGCAGGAACTATCCCTCTTTTTTCTGCTTCGTGAAAAAGATATATTCCCTTTTCTTTAAGGCCATCAAAGCCTGGCTTTGTTCTGGGTTTCCAAAGAGAAATTCTTGATGCCCATATATTTCTTTTTTCGGCCTCACTAAGAGAATTGACAATTTGTTTTTCTGATTCAGCGGCACACGGACCAGCAATAATTATTTTTTTCATTTCAATAAAGCTATTATTTTGGTGATTATAGCATTTTCAGCAAGGTTTGTATTGCCTTTTCTAGTATGGTAAAATCATCAGTGAAATGAAAATATACAATACTCTAGTTAGAAAAAAAGAAATTTTAGACTCTAAGGAAAAGATTCGTTTTTTTGTTTGCGGGCCAACCGTTTATGATTATGCTCACCTAGGACACGCCAGAACATACGTTTCTTTTGATGCTTTTGTAAAATTTTTAAGAAAAAAATACAACGTTTTTTACCTTCAAAACATCACAGATATCGATGATAAAATTATACAAAGAGCAAATGAGTTAAATGAAAGTCCTTTTGATTTAGCAAAAAGATTTGAAGCAGAGTATTTGAAAGATATGGAAATGCTTTCGGTAAATAGTGTTACAGAGTACGCCAGAGCAACTGATTATATAGAAGAAATTGTAACACAAACCGAGAAGTTAATTAAAAAAGGATTCGCATACGTTATGGAAGATGGAATTTATTATGACATTTCCAAATTCAAAGATTACGGAAAACTCTCCAACAGAACGACAGAGCAAGCAGAAGATGGAACATCAAGAATTGACGAAAGTATTCAAAAAAAGAACAAAGGAGATTTCTGTATCTGGAAGTTCTCTAAAGAAGGAGAACCGCAGTGGGACAGTCCGTGGGGAAAAGGAAGGCCAGGATGGCACATTGAAGATACGGCTATCTCAGAAAAATACTTCGGCGAGCAGTACGATATTCATGGAGGAGGAAGAGATCTGATGTTCCCTCACCATGAAGCAGAAATTACCATTATGGAAGCTATTTCTGATAAAGTTCCTTTTGTAAAATACTGGATGCATACTGGATTTTTAACAATTAACGGAGAGAAAATGAGCAAGTCTTTAAAAAACTTTGTCACTATAAGAGATTTTATAGAAAAACATTCCCCAAGAATACTTCGTTTTTTAGTGCTCAAATCGCACTACCGCTCCCCTTTTGACTACACCAAAGACAAGATTTTCCAAGCAAAAAAAGAGCTAAGAAAAATAGATCAATTTTTATCTTCTTTAAAAGAAAACAACGCAAAATCAGATCTGATAGAAAAGCACAAAAAAGAGATTGAAGATGCACTAAGTGATGACTTTAACACTCCCCTTGCCATCGCTTCCCTTTTTTCTTTTATAAACAAAGTAAACTTAGACACTAATAGTGTTAACAAAAAAGATATTGAAGAGTTTTTAAGAGAAATAGACTCCATTTTTAATTTCATTTATGCTAAAAAGGAAGATGCACTTCTTTCTTACGAAGAAGATATCGATCAAGAAGTAGAAAAACTGCTAGAGGAAAGAGAAAAAGCAAGAAAAGAAAAAGATTTCAATAAGGCTGATAAAATCAGGAAAATGATTGAAGAAAAAGGGTATATTATTGAAGATACAAAAGACGGCTTTAAAATAAAAAAATATGAGTAAAAACGAAAAATTACCACCACAAAATATCGAAGCAGAGCAATCACTTCTTGGAGCACTAATGCTCGACCCTGAAGGAATTTTCAGAGTGGTAGATTTTTTAACTGTTAAAGATTTTTACAAAAAAGCACATCAGGATATTTATGACACAATGATTACTCTTCTAACCCGCAGAGAAGCAATTGATGTTCTTTCTGTTTCAACACACCTTAAAGAAAAAAACCTTTTAAAGGAAATTGGCGGAAAAAGTTATTTAACGTCTCTTGTAAATTCTGTTCCTACTGCAAGTCATGCGGTTCACTACGCTAATATCATTTGCAAAAAAAGAGTTTTAAGAGATCTTATCAGTTACGGATACGAGATAAGTGAATCGGCGTATGATGAAAAGCGAGAAGTAGACCTTATTTTAGACGAAGCAGAGAAGAAAATTTTTAGTATTGCACAAGGATCATCCCGTAAAAACTTTTCTTTGATAAAAGACACCTTAGAAGAAGCATTTGAAAGAATAGAATATCTTTCAACTGATGAAGGAAAAGCAAGAGGAGTACCTACTGGATTTACTGATCTAGATAATATTCTTTCTGGACTGCAAAAATCAGATCTCGTTATTCTAGCGGCTCGTCCGAGCATGGGAAAGAGTGCTCTTGCCTCAAATATTGCTAGAAACGTAGCAAAATATAATACACCGGTTGGGATATTTAGTTTGGAGATGTCTGTAGATCAGATTGTAGATAGACTCATTGCTGATATATCAGGAATTAATCTTTGGAAGCTTCGTACAGGGAATATAAAAAAGTCGGGAGACAATAATGACTTTGTCCGCATTAGAGAATCTTTCGAAGAACTCTCAAAACTACCTATCTATATCGATGACTCTATCTCTTTTAATGTGATGCAAATGAGAACAATGGCAAGACGTCTTCAAGCTGAAAAAGGGCTGGGCCTGATCATTGTTGATTATTTACAACTTATCCGTCCTCGCTCTGGAACCGATTCAATGGTTCAACAAATGACTGAGATATCTCGTGAATTAAAGATGCTAGCTAAAGAATTAAATGTTCCAGTTCTTGCTTTATCGCAGTTATCAAGGGCTGTCGAACAACGTACTCCTCAAATCCCTCGCTTGGCTGATTTACGTGAATCTGGAGCTATCGAACAAGATGCTGATGTTGTGATGTTTATCTATCGCGAAGATTATTATCGCCAAGATACATCAAGAAGAAATGTTGCCGATATTATTATCGCCAAACACCGTAACGGTCCTGTCGGAAAGATTGAGCTTTACTTTGATCAAGAAACAGCTACTTTTAGAAGTTTAGATAAAACACACTAATGTTTCCTGCACCGCTTGAAAAACTAATTCGTCTCTTCTCTCGTTTCCCAACCATCGGTCCCCGCACTGCGACACGCTTCGCGTTTTACTGTTTAAATGCTAAAAACGAGGAAGTAGAAGAACTTATTGAAACACTAAAAGATTTAAAAAAATCAGTAAAAAGCTGCTCTCTTTGTTTCCGCTCTATTTTAAGTGAAGACTTGCTCTGTAATGTCTGTAAAGATAAAAAAAGAAATCGTGATACAATTTGTATTGTAGAAAAAGAAACCGATCTTTTATCGATTGAAAAAACTCACGAGTATGACGGCATATATTTTATTTTAGGAGGAACAATATCGCCACTTAAAAAAGAAGATTTTAAGAATATCAGAATAAAAGAGTTAAAAGAAAGAGTAGAAAACCACCAGAAATTCAATTTACCAAAAATAAAAGAAGTAATCATCGCTACTAATCAAAATACCGAAGGAGAAGCAACTGCAATATATATTGCCCGAGTTTTAAATGAGATTAAAATAAAAACCACCCGTCTTGGAAGAGGACTTCCTACAGGTGGTGAACTAGAATACGCAGACGAAGAAACTCTTTCCTGCGCTCTTAAAGGAAGAAAGTAATTACTTAGTTGTAATCTTCTCTATCTCTACCTCTGTATAGGGCTGTCTGTGACCTTGTTTTATCTTGTATCTCGTTTTTGGCTTGTATTTAAATACTCTCACCTTTTCGCCAAGTTTTGTTTCTAAAACCTTTCCAACTACCTTTATATTTTCAAGATAAGGAGTTCCAAGCGAAAGCTTTCCTTTATCGTCTTCAAAAAGGAGAACTTCATCAAAACTAACACTCTTTCCTGCTTCAACTTCTAATTTTTCCACTTTTATTTTTTGTCCTGGAGAAACCAAATACTGTTTTCCTCCTGTGTGAATTACTGCTATCATTTTTTTTGCCACAGAAATTTATTTTTCAGGGCCAGTTAATCTTTTTTTATTACTTTTTAAAATACCTTTTACTTTTTTATCAAATAACGCCACTCTCTTTCTTGAACTCTTGTAAGCAGATGCAGCATTTTTTAAGTGAATCCCCAATTTACGAAAATCATCTGTTAACTTGTTGCCATCTTTTTCAATCAATGTTAAACGTTTCATAATGTCTTGTGCTTGTCTTGTAATCTGTGTATCTCGAAACCACTGTTCTATAGAACGAAGTGTAAGATAGAAAGTGTTTGGAGAAGACAAGATAACTTTCTTTGATCTTGCAAACTCCGCGATATCAATATCAGAAGCCATGTTTATCTCGTAATACACCGCTTCGGCGGGAACATACATTACTGCAAAATCAACCGTGTTCTCTGAAGGAAGAATGTACTTTTCAGATATTTCTTTAATCCTTTTTTTCACATCTTCTAAAAACTTTTTCCGGTAAAGTTCTCTTTCTCCCTCTTCTTCATCAACCATCTTTCTAAAGTTATCAAAGGGAAATTTAGAATCAATCGGTAAAAGTTTTTTGTCAGGAAGTTTTAAAACAGCGTCAACAACCTCTCCCGACGAAAATTTGTGTTGGATTGTAAAAAGTTCTTCTGGAAAATACTCCTGTAAAAGGTGCTTTAAACTTGCTTCCCCCCACTGTCCACGTATTTTTGGAGAACGAAAAAACTCCTGAAAAGAAGTAATTCCCTTTACCGTTTCTTGCATCACATTCATCTTCTCTTTGATGTTTGCCGTTTCACGAATAAAGTCTGACACCTGTTTTGTCATATCTCGCGAAGAAGTATCAACGTTTCCTCGAATTTCCTTTAGTTCTCTGGTAATTACATCAGTAAGTCTTCTTTCTACGTCTAAGTTTGCTTTACGAACTGAAAATAAGATTACAAAAAGAACAAGAATAATTGTAAGGATAAAAATTATCTCCATAACACTTACAGATGATAGCACTAAAGAGTAAAAAATTCAACCTGCTTTATTTAAGGATAATAAACTCAAATAAAAGGAAAAGAAGGTAAACTCCGAGAAGAAACCATGCTTCTCTTTTGGTAATTTTGTTACTTGTTCTTACAAAAAGAAGAAGAAAGAATCCCCCGGAGAGAAGGAAAAACTGGGCAACCCGAAGAGAAGAAAAATCAATAACTTCAATTGGACTTATCAAGGAAACTATTCCTAGAACCAGTGTTGAGGAAAGAGATATCGCTCCCAATATTCCTCCCAAAATCATCCAGGAATGCCCTTTGCTAGCTAAAGCCACAGAAAAAAATGTTTCCGGAAGTGCAACGCCAAGACCAACAACAAAAAGTGCAAAAACCGCAACTGGAATCCCTAGAAAATAACTTATATTTTGTGCTGAGTAAATTATTCCTTCAGCGCTTAAAACAACAAAGAAAAATCCAATGAGAATAAGAAAGATATCTCTCCAGATTGAACACCTCGGCAAAGACCTATCATATTTTTTCAAAAAATGATCTTTTTTGGAAAAAAGCCAGTAAATGTAAAAAAAGCAAGAGGATAATAAGATAACTCCATCAATCCTACTTAAAGTACCGTCCCAAAGAAGAATAAAGGGAAGAGTAACTGCAAATAATGCAAAAGCGGCTCCAGCTCTCACTGTTCTGCTCTCTACTGTTATTTCCTTTAGAATAAAAGTACAAATTGAGATTGAAAGCGTAAAGAGAATAATATTTTGTCCAATTATACTTCCCAAGGCAAACTCTGGAACACCCTTTAGCGCTGATCTTACTCCGATAAAAAGTTCTGGTAAAACGGCGCCAATTGACGCAGCAAAAAAAGCAACAATAAACTCTTTCCATCCCAACCGGCACGTTAATCGATGTAGAGCATCAATAATTGCCTTGCTTGATAAAATAATTAAGAAACAAGAAAGAATAAAAATTAAAACACTAGCAAACATTATTTAATGAAATAAATAATTTCGTAAATTATTCCCACTAAAAAGATAATGATTAAAGGATAAGTAATAAGTCTCACTTTTTTTGTTTTTATCTTTTCATACATTAAAAGAATAAGAATCCCATCTATCGCGATCATTGTTCCGCCGATAACTCCGATAACAACAATAAAGTCTTTTACTCCAATTAAGTATAGCAAAAAAGGAATAAGACAAGCAATCACGAATGACCACATTTCGGGAATTTTAAGATCATACCAAAGAATTTTTTTTACCGTAAGACCAATTGCAATAAGTGAGGTGAAAATAACTAAAATTCCAAAAAGAAGCATCAAAGATGCTATCCCGTTTCCAAGATACATATCAAGCCCAACAAGAGCTTCTCTAGTAGTATTTTCTCCGGTTATCCCCAGAACGATAACAATGAAAAAGAAAGAAATAAAAAGAGAAATAATTACTCCAAGTGGAATAATATTCAAAAGTTTTTTCTTTTCTTGCCCCGATCCTAACATTTCTTCAATCTCCGGAACAAGGGCTACTCCCCAAAGAGCAAAAAGGAGTGCCCCGTATGGCAAAAAAAGATCGAACTCCCCTTCTCTCATAAATAAAAGTTTATTCATTGTTATTTCTTCAAAACCACGAAAAAAGGTTAAAAAAAGTAAAACAATGAAAATAACAATACCCCAAAATTCTATTTTTGATATTGCCTTAATACCGAAAAAGATAAAGGCAGCTGATATTAAAAAATATATTGTTGTATAGTGAGTCGCTCCCCCACCAAAATAAGGAGAAAGAAGGGCAGTTAAAAATTCTCCTCCCAAGATAAGATAAGCCAGGATTGCGCCAATCATTCCCGTTATTCCGGAAATATAGGCTATTTTTTCTGCTTTTTCCCCAAGATGATATTTAGCAAATCCTGGTAAACGCAAAAAATCAGGAGTTTTTAAACTTATTTCTCCTAAGAAATAATGAACCAGAATCGCAATAGAACCAATAAGGAACATATACCCTGTCATAATTTTTAATCCTACGACAGAGGTAATATAGGGCAAAGAAAAAAGTCCTGCCCCTACAATTGTCCCAGCAAGAATTGATATGCCATATATAGTTTTCATCATGTGACCCCAACGGGATTTGAACCCGTGTTACCGGACTGAGAACCCGGCGTCCTGAGCCTCTAGACGATGGGGCCAATTAACTCAAGTAGAATAGCAGATTTTTACTTCTGAGTAAAGAATTCTTCTTTTATTCTATAGGAAATATCAGCAAGATTAATTTTAAAAAGTTTTGCGATACAAAGTGCCGGCAAAATAGCATATATCTCCTTTTGTTTTAACTTTTCTTTAATCCAAAAAGGTATTGTGTTGCTCTGATAATTTACTTTAAAATTTGTTTCATGTTCTTTTTGATGAATATCAGTGATATAGAAATCAGCGCTCTTTTTATTAATTCCAAAAGCAAGAAAATCTTTTTTCTTTTTTAGTTTTTTAGCAATAGAGAAGTCTAACACAAAACTAAAGGAGGTTAATGAGCCTTTCAAAATTCTTTTTAATCTTGTTTTTTTCTTTAAATGAGTTACAACAAAATAACACGCCAAGCCCTCTAAAAAAGAGCTAACTTTTTCAGTATTCTCTAGTTCATTATCTTTTATAATAATCACATCTTTCCCAAGTAAAACAAAAAAATCAAAAAAACTCGGTACTCCATTTAAAATAGCTACTTTAAAGCTTCTCTTTAAAACGAAATAAATAAAATCCGCTGCTTCTTTTCTGGCATCACCGGTTATAAAGATTACTTTTTTCTTTTTAGTTAGTATCTTCATTTTTTTGTTCTACTTCGTAATCATAAGGAATCTTCTTATACTCTAAAATATATGTTGCAATCTCTTTGAAAACAGGAGCCGCAGAAACCTCTGCTGATCGTGTTTGAGGTTGTTCCAATTTTATCAGTATCAAAAATTCTGGATTAAATGCCGGTGCATAGCCAATAAAGGCTTGAATCGTTTTGTCAGAATATCCTGCTCCTGGAAGACCTAATTTAGACCAAGTAACTTGAGCTGTCCCAGTTTTCCCTGCAATATGATAACCAGGAACTTTTGCTGTATTCCCAAACCCATAATCAATGGTACTTACCATCATCTCTGTAACCAGAGACGCTGCCGCCGAAGAAATTACTCTCTCTTTTGGCAAAACATCACTTTCTTCTTTTTCTTTTTTCACAATATGCGGATCAACTGGAATTCCTCCATTCGCAAGAACGCAGAATGCTTTAAAGAGTTGAGCCATTGTAACTTCAATCCCCTGACCATAGGCTGCTGTTGCAAAATTAATTTCATGTCCTTCTAGAAAACTTTTGTTTTGAGAAAAAACCTCACCGTGTAAATCAATTCCTGTTTTTTCAAAAAATCCAAAAGCATTTAAATATTTTAAAAAAGTATCATTCCCAATTTTGTTTTTTACATAAACTATCCCGGTATTAATTGATCTTTCTAGTATCTTCGTCATTGTCACTAGGCCATAATTTCTCTTGTCATAATTGCGAATTACTTTTCCTTTAATTTGAAATTCTCCACTGTCAAAATAAGTATCTTCTGGACTGATTACCCCTTTATCTAGTGCGGCAGCCATCGTAAGTGGCTTAAAGACTGATCCTGGCTCAAACGTCTCTTGTACCGCTGGATTTTTAAAGAGATAAAAGTTATTTTCAGGAACTTCAGAATATCTATTTGGATCGAATGTAGGATAATTAGCAAGGGCTAATATTTCACCAGTTTTTGGATCCCCAACTAAGACGGTACCCCTTGTTGCATTTACTCTTTTTACTGTACTCTCTAATGCTTTCTCGGTAAAATGCTGAATATTGTAATCAATAGTTAAGACGATATCCTCCCCTCTTTGAGTAGAATCGTTAATAATAAAAGAGCCCCATCTACTCTTTAGTCCTTCTCTTACTCCGGTTTTACCAGAAACAATCTCTTCGTAATACTGCTCAACTCCGTACTGTCCTACTTTTTCTCCTCCAACAAATCCCAAAACATGAGAGGCTAATTCTTTTTCTGGATAATTACGAGTAGTTTCTACCGTTATGTGCAGTCCTTTTGTTTTTTTCACATCTTCAAGCTCTTCAGGAGTAATGTTTTTTTTCAAAAATTCAAAACTACTGTCCTCTTTTAGTTTCTCAAAAACTAGTTCTTTTTCGATACTAAGAATCTCGGAAAAAAGAGAAGCTATTTCTTCTTCGTTCTCTTTTCGCAATTCTTTAGGAGAAATGTGTGCGTGATATATCTTTTTATTTGTCGCAAGAGGAATCAGCTCGCCACTATTTCCTTCGATATAAAAATTTCCTCTCTCTCCTTGTGTTTGTTCAAAAAAAACCTGTTGTCCTCTGGCCTGCGCCTTCCACTCTGCTCCTTGTATTATTTGTACATAAAAAAGAGACCAAGAAAGAATTCCTGTTAGTATTATCACAAAAGAGAAAATAACCCATAGACGCTTATCGCACATTTGTAAAATTATCTAACTACAACCTCCGTAGCAGGAACCTTTAGATACGTGATAGTCCCCAAATCGGTAAATTCTCTTTCTCTAGCCATTACCTCAATTTCTTTCAAAGAAATACTTTCATTTCCTTGAAGATCATAAAGGCTTTCTCTAGAAATTGTATTTATTTTTTTCTGGCACTCCTGAGCAAGATACTTTTCCTGCGTGATGTTAATAATCTGAGAAATACATGAAAAAGTAAGTACAATTACCAGTGAAAAGAAAAATGTGTAAGAGATTTTAAATATACTTTTCATTTCTTTATTTTTTTATTGCTGCAAACAACTTGGCCGACCTTGAACGAATATTTTTAATTACTTCTTCTTTTTTAGGAATAATTGGTCTTGGTGTAAGATTTGAAACATTGCTTGAACGGAAAAAATTTTTCACAATTCTTTCTTCTCCTCCATGAAAACAAATTATTACTATTCTCCCTCCTTTTTCTAAAACATCGTATGCCAAAGGGAGCGTTGCTCTAAGCCCTAAAAGTTCTCCATTTACCGCAATTCTTAAAGCTTGGAATGTTTTTGTCGCAGGATTAATCTTTTTTTTATTTTGATATTGTCTAGGGATACAACTCTCAATGATCTTAGCAAGCTCTGTTGTTGTCTCTATCGGTTTTTCTTTTCTTTTTAGAATTATCTTCTTTACAATCTCGCTCGCATAATCTTCCTCTCCCCACTTCTCTAGAATATGCAAAATATCTTTTTCCTTATACTTGTTTACAATTTCATAAGCCGTAAGAGGGTTGTTCTTGTTGTAGCGCATATCAATCTTTTCTTCCCGCATGAAAGAAAATCCTCTACCACTCTTATCAACATGAAAACTTGAAAACCCTAAATCAAACAATACCCCCGCTATTTTCGAAAACTTTTTCTCTTCTACTACTTCTTTAATCTGAGTGTATGATTCGTTTACTGGAATAAATCTCTCTGATTCTTTTTCTTTTAAAACGTTATAAACATCTTCATCCCACTCAAAGCCTAAAACTTTTCCCTCTGGACCGTTCTTTTCTAGTATTGAAAGAGAATGTCCTCCAAAACCAGCAGTACAATCAATAAAGTTTTCGTTTTCTTTTGGATTTAAAAAGTGCAAAACCTCTTCCTTTAATACTGGTATATGCATATCTATACTCCGAAATCCTTTAATCTTTCTGCAATATTTCCAAGTTCTTTCTCAGTATTCTCTTTATACTCTTCCCAGTTCTTCTTATCCCAAATTTCAATTCTGTTATATACCCCAGCAACTACCGTTTCTTTATCCAAAGAAGCATAGTGTTTTAGATAATCGGGAATAAGGATTCTTCCTAAAGAATCAAATTCCACTTCCATTGCCCCCGAAAGCATTATTCTTGAAAAACCACGGTTATCGTGTTGACCAAAAGGAAGTTTACTAATCTTTCCTGCTATATCTTCCCACTCTTTCATCGAAAAAAGAAAAAGGCAGCGATCAAGCCCCCTGGTAATAACTGCTTTCTTCTTCAAGCTATCACGAAACTTTGAAGGAACAGCAAGTCTCTTTTTATCGTCTATTTTGTATGTGTATTCTCCGATAAACATAAAAGTTTTCCACAAAGAATGATAGTTTTCCCCACTTTTTTCCACATCCCTTGTTCGTAGCCCCATTTTATTCCACATTCTTTAACTTGTCAACCCTTGTTTTCCACAACAAAAAAAGAGAGGCTAACCTCTCTTTTACTGAGAAAAAATATCGCTAAGCGTTCGTGTTATTTAAAATCTTATTTCTCCCTTATTTTTTAACTATCACAAATCCTTCCTCGTTGATAGAAAAAGAATCACCCTCTTTAAGTTCCTCTCTTAAGATTGCAGATGACAAAACATCACCAATGTTATTCTGTATTGCTCTTTGCATTTCTCTTGCTCCAAAAACAGGATCATAGCTTATTTCAACAATCTTTTGTTTTAGTTCCTCGGTAATAATAAATTTTATTTCCTTTTTTTCAAGATT
This sequence comes from uncultured Candidatus Saccharibacteria bacterium, assembly GCA_964420305.1. Lineage (GTDB taxonomy): Bacteria > Patescibacteriota > Minisyncoccia > Minisyncoccales > PWPS01 > PWHW01. The sequence goes on from CAYQSS010000007.1 coordinate 13,688, forward strand.
TTTCGCAAGTTTCTGAAGTTGAAACCCCGCAATAACCTCTAAATCTTTTTTCGACAATGGTCGGAAAAGAACAACTTCGTCAAAACGGTTAACAAGCTCTGGCCTAAAAGTCCCTTGATTAAAAAGACTTTTAAGTATTTTCTTTTTCACTCCTTCCCAGTCTTCATTTTTTTCTACTGCATCTAAAATTATCTGGTATCCAGCGTTACTAGTTGCGATAAGCATCGCATTTTGGAAATCAACTTTTCTTCCCATCCCATCAGTAATATGCCCTTCATCTAAAACCTGTAAAAACAAATTTAAAATATCGGGATGAGCTTTTTCAATTTCATCTAACAAAATAAGAGAAAAAGGATCCTCTCTTACTCCAGAAGTAAGAATACCCTCGCTACTTGATGTTCCAATCAATCTCGACACATCAGAAATGTTTTGAAATTCAGACATATCGATTCGATTTACTTTTTTCTCAGCACCAAAATAAATATCAGCGATTGCTCTTGCCATTTCTGTTTTACCCACTCCAGTTGGACCTAAAAAGAGAAAACTTCCTATTAATCCTTCTCTCGTATCAACATCTGCTCTTGATCGGCGAAGTGCATAAGAAACTGCTTTCACGGCATCTTCTTGGTTCACCATTCTCTCGTGAATCAGTTTTTCCATATTGAGCAAAGACTCTTTTTCTTTCGTATTAATCTCCCCTACCGGAATTTCAGTCCTCTCAGAAACAATTTTATCAATATGAGAAGGAAGGAGAACTTTTTCTTTCTGTTGATTAACATGAATAACTGTTTCTTCTAAAATATCAATCGCTTTTTCTGGAAAAGGAGCACTTTTAATGTATTTTTGGGAAAGCTCAATTGTTTTTTTTATCGCAGCGAAAGAAATTAACATCTTATACTTTCTCTCTAGAAACAGGCTTTTTCTTTGAAGGAGAAGAAGTGTATCTTCTTCAGTCGCTTCTTTCACCTCAATTTTTTCAAGTAAGGAAAGAACAGAAGGATTAGCTTCTATGTTCTGTCTAAAGCCTAGGTAACTGGTTATCCCTATTATTCTAAATTCCGGAATGTGCAGATAGGAACCAATCACGCCCGATATATCAATTGTCCCCGGTTTCTTTTCACCACCAACAAAGTTATGAAAATCATTAATAATTAAAATAATATTTCCTGCTCTTGTTGCTTCCTTAAATATTTCATCTAATACTTTCTCAGTTTCTTCAATGCCGTTGGCATAGGCCAAAAGAGAAGACAAATCGAGCACTAGAAATCTTCTATGATTTACTTTTTCCATACTTTCTCCTAGAAAACTTCGCCTTAAAACTTTTTGGATAATGCTCTTTCTCCCCGACCCCGGTTCTCCAACTAAAATAACACTATTCATCTCATCTCTAGAAAGAATCCTCTCTAATGATTCTGCTTCTTTTTTATGTCCTACTGTTTCTGGAAACCCAGAAAACTTCATTGCCCTTGTCCAATCAATTGCAAAATTATCTAAAAACGGTGTATGCCCCGATGCCCACTCTACTCCCAGCCTTCCTCTTTTAATCAGATTCTTATACAAAAATGGATTTTCTTTTTCTTTCGCCCTAAGTTGCCATAGCACAAGTTCTAAAATGTCTTTTCTCTTTAGTCCCGCCTCATAAAATATCCCACGCAAGTACTGATTGTGTTCCCCTAAGGCAACAAAAATATCTTCAGTTGTTATCTTCTCTCCTTCTCTTTCTTTTGTAATGTATAAAGCATCAGCGATTGTTTTTAAAAAGCATTCTGCGTGATCTTCTCCTCTTACCATCCCTCTTTGACTAAAAATATTTTCTAACTCTTGCAAGGCATGTTTTTTATCAATCAAAACACGATAAAAAACAAAATTCATTTCTTTCGCTTCTTTCAAGAGAAAATAAAGAAGCAAGAAAGAATCAACTCCTCCTCTTTTTTCTGCCTTTTCAATAATTCTCGCACTTTCAAAATCTAAGAAATCTGCAAGATTGATTTTATCAATATTCTTTAGAGCCTCATCAAGGTTTAACAAGCTTTTTGGTTTTTTTAGATATTCTTCAAAAAATAATTCGATTTGAGCAAAAAATAAGAAGAGGATAAAAAAGAAGCCACCAAATACAAGAAACTCTTTATCGCCGAAATAATAAAAAACTAGAAAAACGAAAGAGAAAACTAAGAAAAATCTAGAAAAAATATTTGCTTTTCTAACAAAAATTATTTTATCAAAAAGAAGGGCTCGATATATCGGTGATTTTTTTAAGTCAAAATTAACCATTGTAGAAGAATAAATAATCCAAAAGTTGTTACTAAAGGAAGGATTATCCAAAAAAAGATAATAAAAGTTCCAAAAAACATTATTAAAAATTGTAAAGAAAGACCAATAAATATTACAAAAATACGAATTCCCGCACCAATAAACCTTGAAAAAACATTAAACGTTAATGCTTCAAATATCCTTGCTATATCAAATCCCCTCCCATAAGATATCTTATACCTCTTCCAAGGAGAAAAGATCGTTTTAATTAAAAAAGGAATTGAGAAATAATCTATATTAAATCTTAAAAGATCCCTCCACTGAGAGTATATTTTTCTAAAGGCAACAGTATAGTGCCATAGAATCCAGGAAGAAAGAATATCTTTTTTTTCTACTACCTGCCACATTTTGAAATTATAATATAATATGAAAAAAAGAAAACATCTTGACAACATTTTCTTTAAAACTATAATGTCCGTAGTTAAAAGGTCGGTACACTTTTTTACAGTGTTATCAATTTAAAATTAATTACTTTCCTTCTTTATAAGAGGGAGTTAAAAATTTATGTTTTTTTCAGACGAAAACGAACTTAACAAAAAATTCTTCGCCATGGACGATGATCTTGAAGACGATGATCTAGACATGGACGATGATTTGGGAGATGACGACATGGATGATGATTTGGATGATGATGATTTAGATTGGGATGAAGACGAAGAGTTAGATGACGAGGAAGATACAGAAGAAGAAGATTGGTAAACCAAAACGAAATATAGAAAAAACCCCGCTTTTCGCGGGGTTTTTCTTTTACAGAGATTTATTTCGTCTTAATCTTAATCTCTTTTTTGTTTTTTTTCTTTTGTTTTATCTTCGGTAGAACAATGGAAAGAACTCCCTTTTCGTAACTTGCATCAGTTTTCTCTTCATCAACCTCAGATGGTAACTTTACTGACCTTTGAAAAGAGCCCTTTTTAATTTCTTTCCTCCAATAGTTTTTTTCTTTCTCTTCGCTCTTCTCTTCAAATTTACCAGATATTTTTAGAATATCATCTTCAACAGATATCTTAATATCGTCACAGTTGATTTCGGGAAGAACAACTTTTACAACAACATCTTTTTCTGTCTCATAAATATCCATATCTGGATCAAACCCCGCTCTTGTCGGAAAAACCGGAAAAAACCAATCTTCATCTCCAAAAAAACTATCTAGTTCTCCAAAAGGTTTTCGAGGAACAATATTCATGATATTAATTATTGGTTTGTATCCGACCTTTTAGCACTCTCTTCTGTCAAGTGCTAATTAATTATATCTCTCCTCTCTCCCTTGTCAAGTATTATTGATTATTTGGACAAAACAAATATAATACCCTTATGCAGGTT
>CAYQSS010000008.1:0-3451 GCA_964420305.1 uncultured Candidatus Saccharibacteria bacterium
AAAATTTCTTTTATATTAGGGTGCAACGTTGGCTCTCCTCCGTGTAATCCAATGTGTGATTCTGTTTTTGTTATAAAATCAACTATTTCTTTAAAATCTTTCATTTCTATGTGTTCTTTTCCCTTTTGCTTGTTTTTGCTACTATTCCTCAAATCATTTACAAAACAATACGAACATTTCAAATTACACGCTTCAGTAAGCATTATATTTGCCATATCTTTATTTTTTATTTAAATCTTTAATAATCTTCTCCTTGTCAAGCCCGTACATATCCGCGACCTCTCCAATCTTTAAAAAATTTATTTCTCCAGCCGCCATTGCACAAGAAAGACAGGGAACTCCATTTTCCGCTAGAACCTTTTTCCCGTGCTCACTTTCTAATATTTTTGCTATTGTTGTGTTTTCATCAAACATTTTAAAAAAAATTAAGTTAGTACTTTAGCTTGCGATACTTATAAGCCCTTTTATTCCAATAATCAAGGATCCGATGATTAAAACAAGTGGTGGAATTGAAAGAAAAAAACTCAAGATAATTATAATAGCGATAAGAATATCAATAACTCCCCCGATGTCAAAAAAACAGATACTCGCCTTTAAAACCAGAAAAACAATAAGAAGAAGAAATGCCCCAGTATGGACAACTTCTCCTTTTATAGAAAAAAGAGCTATTGCAGCGAGTAAATCGATAATGCCAAGAAATTTTACCATAATTTGTTAAAAAGTTATTATTCCTCCACCAATAAGTTCGTTTCTTCTATAAAAAACCACGGACTGTCCTGGAGTTACTCCTCTTTGTGCTAAAGAAAGAGTTACCTTCCCCTTCTCTACTTTTGCACTTACAAGATCACTCCTGTATCTTATTTTTACCTTTGCTTTAAAAGGAAAAAAGATCTCTCTGAGAAAGTTTTCTTGAGAATAGGAAAATTCTTTTTTATACAGTTCTTTTTCATTTTTTGTAACAATCAAAGTATTTTCTTTAATATTTTTCCCGAAAACATAATACGGACCATTAGATAAATTCAATCCTTTCCTTTGCCCTATAGTGTAATTAAAAAGTCCTTCGTGCTGGCCAACGCTGTTCCCAAAATTATCAACAATTTCTCCGGGAGAAAAAGATATTCTTTCTTTTAAGAAGGAATAGATATTTTCAGAGATAAAACATATTTCCTGTGATTCTTCATTTTCTGCCGTAGGAAGATTAAATTTCTTCGCAATTTGCCTTACTTTTTCTTTTTTATAATCCCCAAGAGGAAACAGTAATCTGGGAAGAACTTCTTTTTTTATTTTCCAGAGAAAATAAGATTGATCCTTGTCTTTATCTTTAGAAATAAAAAGTCTTCCTTTTTTTAATTTGATATAGTGCCCAGTAGCAAGATAATCCGCTTTTATCTTCTCAAAGAGAATACCAAACTTTATCTCTCTGTTACAAATAACACACGGATTTGGAGTAAATCCATTTTCCAGTGAGGTTAAAAAGGAATCAACTACTTTTTCTTTAAATTCTTCTTCGATATCGATAATGTGTAAAGGGATATCTAGAATCTCCGCAACTTCCTTTGCTTTTTCTTCTGCCTTTAAATTACCGCCCTTTGGCCAAAGACGCATAAACGCTCCTTCGACAAGAAACCCTCTCTTTTTTAAAATTAGTGCCGAAACAGAAGAATCTACTCCTCCGGAAAGGGCAACAACAACCTTTTTATCTTTTTTGATAATCATCAATCGCTTTTTTAAGTCCGTTAATTGCCAAGGAAGAACAGTGCACTTTTACTGCAGGAAGGTTTTCTAGTTTTTCGATCATCTCTTTTTCCGTAATTTTTAGTGCCTCTTCAATTGATTTCCCAATAACCATTTCACAAATAACATCCGATGTGGCAATAGCTGCCACGCATCCTAGTGTTTGGAAAGAAGCCTTTTTAATCTCTCCCTTATCTACCTTGATATAGACCTTCATCTGATCACCACACCTTGGATTACCAACCTCTCCTATGCCATTTGCATCTTTCATCTCTCCGAGATGTTTTGGGTTCAAAAATCTTTCCATTGTTTCTTTTGTATAGTAGTTATTCATCTTCCTGATATTTTTCTTAGTTTATTAATAATGATCGGTAGTTTTTCTAATAAATAATCAACTTCTTCTTCTTTGGTATATCTCCCTAAAGTAATCCTCAAAGAGCTGTGAGCCTGTTCGTGGGAAAGACCGAGCGCTAGAAGAACATAAGAAGGAGAAAGAGAGTGTGAAGCACAAGCAGAACCAGTAGAAACCGCGACTCCTTCTCGATCAAGTGCAACCAGCAAGCTTTCTCCTTCTGCTCCTTTGAAGCTGATATTAACATTATTCGGAAGTCTTTTTTCTCTGTCGCCATTTAATCTTGTCCCTTCAATGTTTTTTAAGATTCCATCTATTAACTTATCACGCAAGCTTTTTATCTTCTCGTTGTTATACTTTCCGATAATCTCTACCGCCTTCCCAATTCCAACAATTGCCGGAACATTTTCTGTCCCAGAACTTAATCCTCTCTCTTGAGAAGCACCATGAATAATCGGCAAGAGATTTATTCCTTCTTTTACAAAAAGAACCCCAACTCCCTTTGGCCCATATATCTTATGTCCACTAAATGTTAGAAGATCAACATTTAAATCTTCTATATTGCACGATAAATAGTTAACAGCCTGAGAAGCATCGGTATGAAAAAGAATCTTTTTCTTTCTTTGCTTATTAATCTCCTTAATTTCTTTTCCTATCTCTTTTATCGGCTGTACCGTTCCTATTTCACTGTTTGCATACATTACAGAGACAATTCTGGTATCCTCCTTTATCTTTTTTAAAACATCTTCTACTTTTACAACTCCATTTTTGTAAACAGAGAGGTAATCAACCTCACTACCACTCTTTAAAAGGGGTTCTAAGACCGCTTTGTGTTCAAAAGAGGAGGTAACTGCATGTAAGCCTTCTTCTTTCTTTAAAACGCCTAGAATCGCAAGATTGTTGGCTTCTGTAGCAGAAGAAGTAAAAACTATTTCTCTTTCTTTGCAGTTTAGAAAATCAGCCACTTTTTCTCTTGCAGTATCAACCGCAAAAACAGCTTCTTGTCCAAAGGTATGTATTGAAGAAGGATTGCCAAATTTTTCGTTAAAGAAAGGTAGCATCTCTTCTTTTACGTCCCCGTCAACTGGCGTAGTCGCCGCGTAATCTAAATATATTTTCATAGCTCAGATAATTTAATAGAGGAAAAAGCCTCTTCTATTTTACTATTAACCTTTTTCCACGCCTTTGATGCTTTGCAATTTGAATCTCTTGGACACTCTTTCGTTAAGCAATCAACTATAGAAACACGTTCATCAACAGCATCAAAAACATTTTTCAAGGTAATTTCTTTCGCATTCTGAGGAATAAAGTATCCTCCATTAACCCCTCTTTTTGATTCTATTAAACCCTTTTTTTCAAGTTTAG
>CAYQSS010000008.1:3461-14706 GCA_964420305.1 uncultured Candidatus Saccharibacteria bacterium
GGATATTTTTTTGTATTTTTAAGTATCCGATAGAAAATATCTTCTCTAAATAATCAAAAGGGATGTTCTCCTTTTCAGAAAGAAAGCTTAGCGGTAAAACATTACCCTTATCACTTAAAAGAAGAAGTAGTCCTCTTAACGCATATTGTGTTCTTTTTGTTGTTTTCATAAAAGCCGACACATGTGGTCGGCTTTAATTATAATAAATAATTTTTGTTTTACAAGTCTTTTTTTTTAAGTAAAATAGTTACACAAGGCCGGGGTGGTGAAATTGGCAAACACGCACGACTCAAAATCGTGTGCCGCAAGGCTTGCGGGTTCAAGTCCCGCTCCCGGCACAATGATAAATCCCGATTTTTTATCGGGATTTATTTTAAACATACAACTGTTATAGGGAATGAAAATAGAATTCTGGAAAATCAGAAACAATGCCTTGGAAAAAGGATTGCTTCTTCCTTGCCTTGCGGATGTGATAATCAATCCGCTTAATTTTGCAGATAATATCCTCCTTTTCTTCTACAAGCTTTTCCATATTGTTAAGCAGATATCGAGAAAGAATATGACTGCCATTTTTTTGCGCACTACTGGAAAGTACCTCCAGTAGCTTGACCTTCACATCATTAACTTCCTTTTCTTTTTCTTCCAGCTGATTCTGAAGTGACATTTTTTTCTTCTCAAGAAAATATATATTTCTTGAGATTTTTTCCATTTTCTCTTTGGTTTCTTGGACTTTTTCTAGGACCTTGTTCATTTTCTCACCTCCCTTTCGTTGTATTTTAAAATTTAAAGAACATCCCTCCTTTTAAAAAAGAAAATCCTCCGCTTTTAAAGGAGGAGTAATTTTAGAAAAAAGAAACCTCCCCCTAGAAAGGGATAATAAGGAGATTAAATTTTCTAAAACTATTTCTCATCGTTAGTATTATATAACTACTTATTTTTTTGTCAAATTCTTTTTGAGCGTATTTCCTATTTCACTAAAAATTATCCCCGCAAGAACTCCTCCTAGTGCTCCCACAAAAACATCAGCTGGCCAATGAATTCCCATAATAATTCTTGACAATCCTCCGATAAAAGAAACTACATAAAGAAATATTCCTAATTTTTTATTGTAAAAATAAATTGTTGTTGATACTGCAAAAAGAAGTGCGGTATGTCCCGACGGAAAAGACAAGCTTTCCTTATAAGGCAAAAGAAGTTTTGCCTCTTCTAGCAATAAAAATGGTCTTGTTCGAGGAAAAAAATATCTTATAGCCTCAGTTAACGCAAATCGAGCAAAAATCCCGGCAATAAAAGCTTCTCCTGCTAGCCAAATATTTTTCTTAACATTTCTTATGCAAAAAAGGAAAAGAGCAATCACCAAAAGGTACGGAAGAACGCTTGCAAAAAAATAAAAGGATAGATCGAGGTAAAAATTAATTCCTGCAAACTGATTTAGAAATAAGAAGATTACTTTATCGATGTTCATTTTTAAGTTTTAATAAGTTCTCTGCTAGAAAATAGACGGTTAACGGCCCAACACCACCTGGAACAGGAGAAAAAAGTCCTGTTTTCAATTTCAACCCCTCTCTTTCAACATCTCCTTTCAATTTCCCAGAAACAACACTTGTCCCAGCATCAATAACTACTGTGTCCTTTTTTATCATTTCTCCTTTAATTAAATCCGGTACTCCCGCTCCAGAAACAACAATATCCGCGTTTTTAAGAAAAAATCCCGTGTCCTCTGTTTCTTTATTAAGCATAGAAATTGTAGCTCCTTTTTCCATGAAAAAAAGTGACAGTGGTTTTCCAACTAGATCTCCCGCACCAACTAAGACCACTTTTTTCCCTAAAAGAGAAATATTGTTTTCTTCAAGAATTGTTTTTACTGCACCAACTACCGGTGGAATAGTTTTACTCATTCCTTTATAGAAAAGCCCACAAGAGACATAAGAAAGAACGTCAACGTCTTTTCCTTCTGGGATACTGTTTAAGATTTCCTCTTTATCCATGGTTTTTGGCAAAGGAAGTTGAATAATAATTCCGTCTTCTGTAAAAGACACAATTTTCTCTATAACTTCTTTTGTGCTCACTTTTTCCCCCATCTTATAAACCGCTACCTTTATTCCTCTTTTTTCTAGTTCTTTTTTCTTTGCATTAACATAAACATTAGAAATACTGTTATCCCCGACTTGTAAAACAGCCAAAGAAAGAGAAGACTCCCTTAACTCTTTCTCTATTTTCAAAAACTTCTCTTTGGCAATTCTTTTACCATTTACTAAAATCATTTTGGTATTTTAAAATTAACACAAAGATTCTTTACTTTTTCCTTTATTTTTTCAGAATTCTTTTTTTCTATAACTTCAGTGATAAATCCTGCAATATCTCTCATCTCTTTTTCCTTCATTCCTCTGGTTGTTACCGCCGGCGTACCAAGCCTTATTCCAGAAGGATCTGCCGGTGGGCGAGAATCAAAAGGAACTGTGTTTTTGTTAACAATAATCCCTGCCTTTTCAAGCAAAATTTGTGCTTCCTTCCCAGAAATATCTTTGTTATTTAAATCAATAAGAAGAAGATGGTTGTCAGTTCCTCCGGAAACGAGGTTAAATCCTTTTTCTAGAAGCTCTTTTGCAAGTTTTTTGGAATTTAAAACAATTTGCTTTCCGTATTCTTTAAAAGAATCACTTGTTGCCTCTTTAAGACAAACTGCGATTGCTGCTATCTGATGTTCGTGTGGTCCTCCTTGAAGACCAGGGAAAACAGCCTTATTAATTTTTTCTCCCAAATTTTCATCTTTTTCAAACCCTGATTTTGTAACCATGATTAGTGCTCCTCGTGGGCCACGAAGAGTTTTGTGTGTTGTTGTTGTAATAATATGAGCATAATCTACTGGACTTTGATGCATGTTTGTAACAACAAGACCAGCAATATGTGAAATATCTGCACAAAGATAAGCGCCAACACTATCTGCAATGTCACGAAATCTTTTAAAGTCTATAGTCCGCGGATAGGCGGTTGCTCCAACAAAGATAAGTTTTGGCTTCTCTCTTTTTGCAATTTCTTCTACTTCGTTATAATCAATTAAAAAAGTTTCCTTGTTTACTCCATAAAAAAAGGATTGATAGTATTTTCCGGAAAAGTTAACCTTCCATCCGTGAGTAAGGTGACCTCCCGAATTAAGATGCATCCCTAGAACTTTTTCTCCAGGATTTAACGTTGCAAAATAGACCGCCATGTTTGCTGGAGAACCAGAATAACTTTGAACGTTACAAAAAGGAACGTTGAAAAGCTTTTTTGCTCTCTCTTGACATAAGATCTCAAGTTCATCGATATATTCGTTACCTCCATAGTAACGTTTTCCCGGATACCCTTCTGCATACTTGTCATTAAAAACAGAAGAAAGTGCCTCTAAAACCGCTCTTGAAGTATGGTTCTCAGAAGGAATCATTTCCAAGGTATCTTCTTTTCTTTCTTCTTCTTTTTTTAATATTTCGTATACTTCTTGATCTTTTTTTAAATTTTCAGTCATCTTTCTTATAACTTTTTATTGCTAATCTTGCTGCTCCCATGGCTGGACTTTCTTTGGGAATAATAATTTGAGCATTTGGAAAAATATTTTCTTTAAATCTATTTAAAAATATCTCTGACTTAAACATCCCACCTACCAAAACTACTGGGAAATCTTCTTTAAAATTAAGCTTTTCAATAGTATTTTTCGTCGCTTTTAGAAGATAATCACAAGCCTCATTTAAAATATTAATTGCTATATCATCTCCTTTTTCTGCTGCAGCATTAACCAAGATAGAAAGAGGAGATAAAATTTCTACCGGGTTTTCACAATAAACTATCTTGTTTAAATCCTCAATCTTTTCTGCTTTAAACTTTTCTATAACCATCTTTGTTAATATTGTATGATTCTCCATTCCGTCTAACGCTTCCACTGTTTTCTGATAAGCACTCTTTCCAACTTGAAAAGCACCACCCCTATCTGTTAAATATCCCCAACCGGTTGTTTTAATATCCTTTCCTTCATTCCATCCACGAGCAACAGATCCAGTTCCAGAAATCACCACCAGTCCATCTTCTTTCTCTGTTCCACTAAAAAAAGCAATTATCTGGTCACTGACAATAAAGATATTTTCTTTTGCAATATCAATACTTTTACAGATCAAATCTTTTATTTCTTCTTCTTTATTTTTAAATTCTTCCGCAAACGCAGGAATTCCGACAAAAAGAGATTCTATTTTTTCTTTTTTAAGAGGAGGAATTAACCTTACAATGTTTTCTACTGCCCTCTCTATGCCAATATTTCTTAAATTAGAAGAATCGGAAACTCCTGTTGCAAGAATATTTCCTTCTAAATCAAGAACAACAGCTTCTGTTTTTGTTCCTCCTCCGTCAATTCCTATAAAATACATATTATTCGTACTTTGTGTTTTGCTCTAAGTTTTCTTTGACCAAAGTATGCGGATAAATGGTTGTTTCATCACCAATCATTACTCCCGGCATGATCGAAACGTTAGGACCAATTTTTACTTTGTTCCCAATAACCGTTCCCATCTTCTCTCTTTTGGTGCTTATCTTTTCTCCTTTTACTTTTGCCCAAATTACATCTCCACCAAAAAGAAAGTTTATTAAAACCACTCCTGTTCCAATAAGACATTCTTCTCCAACAACCGAATCACCGATAAAAGCGTAATGAGGAATTTGTGTTTTAGAAAAAATAACCGAAGATTCTATTTCTGCTGCTGCTCCAATAAAACAATCATCATGTATCGCCGTTGGCCCTTTGATATAGGTGTTGGGGCCAATAATCGTATTTTCTCCGATATAGACTGGTCCTTCGACAACACTACCCCTTCTAATAACACTTCCTTTCTCCATGATCACCTTTCCACTTACAAAACTTCCTTTCTCAATTGTCCCCTTTCTTTTCTCCTCTGCAACGTCTAAAAGCTCTTCTGCTGCATCTAAAATGCTCCAAGGGTATGTAACCGGCATCCAGTTCTTTGCTAAAACAAAGTGGAGACTATTTTTTTCTTTGATATAGTATTTCAAGAAATCAACAATCTCATACTCTCCTCTTTCAGATTTTTTTATTTCTTTCTCAAAGAATGATTTGTTGATGTGATAACAACCAACGTTAATAAGGTTGCTGAGAACTTTGGGAGGCTTTTCTACAATTTCTTTTACCTTTCCTTCCTCTGTTATTATCTGCCCATATCCTTTCGGATCCTCAATTTCTTTTACTAAGATGCAAGGATTTTTTGATAAACATTTTTCAATGTCTTCTCTTAAGTAAAGATCATCTCCATTTAAGATTAAAAACTCTTCACCCAAAAACGGAAGAGCAACTTTTGCGGCATGTCCGGTCCCCAGTTGTTCATCTTGCCGAACATAATTTACCTTTATTCCTAAAAAACTACTCCCTACTTTTTCTCTAATAATCTCATCTTTATAGCCAACGACAATTACAACTTCATCTACTAGCCCTCTTAATTCTCTTAAGTTATGCTCAATAAGAGTTTCGCCCAAGAGACGAATTGCTGGTTTTGGTCTTCCTAGAGTAAGGGGTCTTAATCTACTTCCCCAGCCAGCAGCAAGAATTACAGCTTTTTTCTTCATTTTATTATTACTTACTTTTTTCTAATAATTCCTCGATATCAACTTTGAAAACCCCTCCCATCTGTTTTTCTAATGTTTCTTTCTCTTTTTTGTAAAAAATACCTAAAGCAATTTTTTCTTCACTGTTATAATCCCATTCTCGTACCTTTTTTAACGCCTCTTCATAAGAAAAGTCTCCTTCTATTTCATAAACTCTTTCATTGTAAAGAGGATACGTATTATACCAAGCAATGCAAGGCTGCAAAACCTCAATGAAAGAAAATCCTTGGTGCTTTACTCCTTCTAGGATAAGATTTTGGAGATGATCTGGTTTTCCAGCGTAGCCCCGAGCAACAAATGTTGCCTGAGCAGAGAGCATCATTTCTAGCGGGTTTAGCGGATCTTCAATACTTCCTTTGGGAGTAGTAGTGCCCTTAAATCCTCTTGGGCTCGTTGATGTTGCTTGCTTTACGGTAAGTGAAAACGCATGGTTATCATGAACAATAACAGTTATGTTGGAGTTTCTTTTTGCGGAGTGAATAAGATGAGCAATCCCTTCACTATACGCATCACCGTCTCCGACACAACAGATAACTTCTAAATTCTCATTACCAATTTTAACTCCTGCAGCCGTTGGGATTGCTCTCCCGTGCAGAGAATAAAAAGTATTTACATCTAAGTAGTCAGCCATTTTCCCATGACATCCTATCCCTGTAACAAGAACTGTTTTTTCTTTACCAATTTTTAAGATTGCTTCTTTCAATGCGTTTTGAATGCCAAAGTTTCCACAACCCGGACACCAGCTATTTTTTGTTGGAAGTATCATTTTTTAAATTTATTAAAGGTTTTTTTCTATTTCTCTTTTTAATTCCTCAACCGTAAACGGTCTTCCGTCGTACTTATTAATATTTACATCCACTCTTATACCGTGCATTTTTAAGACACTCGCCATTTGTGACGTAGCATTTAATTCAACAGATATTACCTTTTCAATATTTTCAAACTCCTTTTTTATCTTTTCTTCTAAAAAGGGCTGAATAACAAGTGGTTGGATTAGTTTCACGTTTAAATCCTTTGTTGCTTCAAGAACCGTTCCTTTGGTCGATCCCCAAAAAACAACAGCCACGCTTCCTTCCTTATAGGTTTTTACTACGTCTATCTCTTTTAACTCTTCTTCTAACTTCTTATACTTCCTTAATCTTTTGTCGTGCATCTCTTTTATCTCTTCTGCTTTTTCTGTGGCAATTCCTTTTTTATCGTGCTCATAACCAGTTGCTTTTACTACTCCTTCTCCTCCAGGAAAAAGAAGAGGAGAGATATCTTCTCCTTCATAACGATTATATTCTATATTATCTTCTGCCTTAACAAAATCTTCTTTCTTGACATCGTATTCTTTCTTAAAGTTATATGTATTTTCTGATAATTCTTTATCCAGTAAAACAATTGTTGGAATCTGATATTTCCAAGATACGTTTAGCGCCTTCCCGGTCAGATAATATGCTTCATCAACATCTCCTGGAGCAACAACAAAGCGCATCATATCGCCATGTCCTGAATTAAGTGCAAACAGAAGACTTGCTTGCGCTTCATAGGTTGGAACTCCTGTCGCTGGACCCATTCTTTGACTTAAAGCGATAACAAGAGGAGTTTCTGATTGAGAGGCCATACTTATTCCTTCGGTCATTAGCGCAAAGCCACCATCAGATGTTCCAATCATTGTTCTTTTCCCTGAATAAGCACTACCAAGCCCTGCATTTACAACTGCTATCTCACTTTCTGGTTGGAATGTTCTTATTCCTTCTATTTTGGAAAGATACTGCAATATGCTCGTTGAGGGTGTCATCGGATAAGCAAAGTAATTCTCAAGTCCCGCAGAAACTGCTCCTAGAGCAACCGCTTCATTCCCAGATAAAAAAGGTAAAGGCATATTCCCCGTTTCTTCTAATTTTTCTAAATTTTCTACTTTTCCGTAGGCAATTTTTGCCACCTCGATGTTTTTTTCTACTTCAACAGGAAGTTCTTTCCTAAGAACTTTTTCTATCCTTTCAAAATCCATCCCGATTATTTTTGCAAAAGCAGAAACCAAGGCCGTATTTTTCATTAAAGAAATTCCTTCTGCTTCTTTTACAATATCATCTAGTGGAACAGGAATTTTCTTTTCTCTCTCAACATCCTTAATTAAATTAGAATCATATATTAAAACACCTCCCTCACTAAGTTTTTCTTTATGCTTTTTAACCGTATCTTCATTTAGAGCTAAGAGAAAATCTATTTTTTCGTTTATCGCATTTTTTTCTTCTTTAGAAACAGAAATTTGTGAAAAATTATGTCCTCCCTTAATCACTGATTCATAGTCCTCGTGAATAAAAACACGATATCCGTAAGAATTAAAAAATTTGGCAATTAGAAGTCCTGCTTTTTTTGAACCTTCCCCCGCTGCTCCACCTATTATTATTTGCATATTTCTTATATTACAATGTTTACGAGCTTGTTTTTAATAATAATCGTTTTCTTTACTTTGCTATCTTTAATCCACTTTTTTATTTTCTCGTTTTCTAAAACTAACTTTTGTAGATCATTTTCATCGATATCTTTTTCTACAACTATTGTTTCTCGAACTTTTCCATTTACCTGAATAACAAGATTAACAGATGTTTCTTTTATCGCATTTTTATCAACTTCTGGCCAATTGTCTTCCTGAAAGATTGATTTCTTATTTCCCGCGCTTTCCCACATTTCCTCGGCTAGCATCGGGGCGAAAGGAGCAATAAGTGGCAGAAATTTAAGCCAAGTATCTTTTGATATT
Source organism: uncultured Candidatus Saccharibacteria bacterium (assembly GCA_964420305.1). GTDB lineage: Bacteria > Patescibacteriota > Minisyncoccia > Minisyncoccales > PWPS01 > PWHW01. Next base: position 11,848 of record CAYQSS010000008.1, read on the forward strand.
TTTCTTTCTTTCGCTAAAACGTTCGTTAACTCCATAATTTTTGCAATCGCTGTATTGTATTTCTGATCCTCAAGTTCCTCCTCAATTTCAATAATTGTTTTATTCAGCTTTAAAAGAACCTTTTTATTATCTTTGTAGTCTTCCTCTATTCTATCTTTTAAAGAGAATACTTTCTCTATCCATCTTTTGGTCCCTAAAATTCCTCTATCAGAAAAAGATTTATCATCAGAAAGAGGACCCAAAAAAAGAAGATATGTTTTTAGCGCATCATATCCTGTTTTTTCTCCGTACTCTTCGGGATTAATGACATTTCCTTTAGATTTACTCATCTTTTTTCCTTCGTTTAGAATCATTCCGTTAGCTCTAAACTTTAAAAACGGATTATCAAAATTAACAAGGCCTAGATCATGGAAAGTCATGGTTATAAATCTTGTGTACATAAGATGAAGTACAGCGTGCTCATTTCCTCCGATATAGATATCAACAGGAAGCCATTTTTCTCCTAATTCCTTATCAAATATTTCTTTTTCATTTTTTGATGATAGGTATCTAAAAAAGTACCAAGCTGAATCTAAAAAATTATCCATTACATCCGCTTCTCTTATCGCCTCCTTTTTACACCTTGGACAGGTAGTTTTCATAAACTTCTCTACTTTTGAAAGAGGTCCCTTCCCATCTCCTGCAGGCTCCCAATCTTTTTTAAGATCTGGCAAAAGAACGGGCAATTCCTCTTCTTTTACAGGCACCGTCCCACAATCGTTACAGTAAACTACAGGTATCGGAGGCCCCCAATACCTTTGTCTGCTTATACACCAATCTCTTAAACGATAATTAATTTTCTTTTTTCCTAGATTATTTTTTATAAGCCAATCAGTTACTTCTTCTCTTGCTTTTTCTGAAGAAGTTCCGTTATATCTCCCTGAATTAATCATCACTCCTTCCTCGGTAAAAGGAATCTCTCCTCCTGAAACAACTTCTTTAATTTCTATTTTATATTTTTTCGCAAACTCCAAATCTCTTTCATCATGTGCAGGAACAGCCATAATCGCTCCTGTCCCGTAACTCATCAAAACGTAGTCAGCAATCCAGACTGGCACTTTTTCGTTGTTAACCGGGTTTATAGCAAAACTCCCAGTAAAAACTCCCGTTTTTTCTTTAAACTCAATACGTTCAAGCTCAGACTTTGCCGCCGCCTTCTTTAGATAGTTATCTACTTCTTCTTTTTGCTCTTTGGTTGTTATTTTCTCTACCAAAGGATGTTCTGGAGACAAAACAAAGTAAGTACATCCAAAAAGAGTATCAGCCCTTGTTGTAAAGACAGTTATTTTCTCTCCGTTAATTGTAAAATCAACTTCTGCTCCAACGCTACGCCCAATCCAGTTTTTTTGTGCAGACTTTGTAATTTCACTCCAGTCCATGTTTTCCAATCCTTTAAGAAGACGATCAGCGTACTTAGTAATTTTGAAAAACCACTGCTTCATATTCTTTTTTTCAGGAACTGTTTTGCACCTCTCACAAACTCCGTCCTCAATCTGTTCATCTGCTAGTACTGTAAGACAACTAGGACACCAGCTAAGCAGTGCTTCTTTTTGGAATGCTAGTCCTTTTTCAAAGAGTTTTATAAAAAGCCACTGCGTCCACTTATAATACAGAGGGGTGGTAGTATCAACTGTGTTATCCCAATCACAACCAATTCCGGCGTTAATTATCTGTTTTTTAAAGTTTTCTGTCGTTCTTTGAAGCATCTCTTTCGGAGTTTGCCCAATTTTTAGCGCATAATTTTCGCTATGTATCCCAAAAGCATCAAGCCCCATTGGTTCAAAAACATCAAATCCTCTTAGTCTTTTATACTTTGCGATAACGTCAACGCAAGTGAAGGCATAGAAATTACCAATATGTAATCCTTCTGCGCTAGGATACGGAAACATAAAAAGAGCATAATACGGTTTTTTTGCATTATTAAGATTAGTAGTAAAAGTTTTCTCTTTCACCCACTTTTCTGCCCATTTCTTCTCTATTTTAGAATAATTGTAGTTCATATAAAGCAAAAATTAACCAGATAGGTTTCTGTTAATGATAACCAAAAAAAGACTTTTTGTCCAACCAAAATAAACTTCTCTATACTTGAAAAAGTTTTTTTGCGTTTTCTGTTGTCTTTTGAGCTACTTTTTCAAGAGAAATATTCTTTATTCGTGCAACCTCTTTAGCGATATGTTTTAAAAAGGGAGGTTCATTTCTTTTAACGGAGGGGAGAGGAGACAAAAAAGGACAGTCGGTTTCAAGAACTATTTTATTTAACGGAATTTCCTTTATTGCCTTTTCTAAATTCATTTTAAATATTATACCGTTTATCCCAAAATATAGTCCAAGATCTAAATATTCTTTTACTTCTTTAAAGCCCCCAGAAAAACAATGGATTACTCCCCCACCCTTAAGAGATCCTTTTAAAATATTCAAAAGGTCTTTATGGGCCATTCTGCAGTGTAAAACAACCGGTAGGTTAGAGATGTTTGCAAGGTGAAGATGTTTTTTAAATACAACCTTTTGTTTTTCTTTTACTTTCTCATCTTTTGTATATTTGTAATCAAGCCCTGTTTCTCCGATTGCCACGACTTTTTTATTTAACAATCTTTTGTATTCTTTAATATCAAAATCTTCTTTTTCGACATATAGTGGATGAAGACCAATTGCAGCATAGTTTTTCCGATTTTCTTCTGCAATCATTATCACTTTTTTGCTTTCTTCCATTTCAGTACCAACGTTAATTACAGAAATTTCTTCCGCTAAACACTTTTTAATAACCTCTTCTCTGTCCTTATTGTAGTCAGGAAAATTTAGATGTGCGTGTGTGTCAAAATA
>CAYQSS010000008.1:14716-15863 GCA_964420305.1 uncultured Candidatus Saccharibacteria bacterium
ACAATCTTTTGTATTCTTTAATATCAAAATCTTCTTTTTCGACATATAATGGATGGAGGCCAACTGCGGCATAAACTCCTTTTTCATATTTTTGTGCTATTTCTAACACCATTTTGCTTTCTTTAATGTCTGTCCCAACATTAATTATAGAAACACCTTTAACTAAAGTATCTCTAATTATATCTTCTCTATCTTTATCGTAATCGGAGAAGTTAAGATGAGCGTGAGTATCAAAAAGAATCATAACAATCTTATTTTAACACAAAAACCCACCTTTAGAAAAAATGGGTTTCTGTAATCTATTTTCTAGTAAGTTACTGGTCCAGGAGTACCCCCCACCTTATAATCACTTTCTGTCGCCGTGGTCGTAATCACCAACTGCGAAGTAACTCCCGTTGTTGTCGCTTTGATTTGATAGTTAGCAGCGCTTATCGGATCTTCTGGTAAAGACCCCAATCCCATTAACGTTGCACAGTCAGCTGTTAGATTCCCATAAGTATTTACTACTAAAGAACCACAATAAGTGCTATTAGTGATTGAGTAAATACTTTCATAATCATCGTCACTAACTACTTTCATGTGAGCAGCGTTCCCGATATTAGCGAAGTGAGCAAGTCTTGTTGCCTCTCTCGCATCTTTCAATCTTTCTCCAGGAGTAACGGTGATAATAACAGCAGCAGCTAATATGGCAATAATACCAATAACGATTAAAAGTTCAATTAAAGTGAAACCTTTTTTGTTTTGGTTATACATTTTTTAACACCAATTAATTTAAGAAATGAACTTCTTGTTTTAGTAAACCTCGCCAGAAGAATATGCACTACCGTCTGCTATCCCGGCTGATGATGGAGTAATCAATACACGATTTGTTTGAGTTACAGATATCTGATAATTACCTCCGCTAGGATCAGTGGGTTGTGTACCCATGCCTAGTACTGTGGTAGCACAATCACTAGTTACTTCAGTTGCGCAATCTCCAGTTACGATATCTCCTACGGCATCATAACTATTCCCTTGATCAGCAATTTGCATATGAACTGCGGTTCCAATGGCCGCAATATGAGAAGCACGAGTTGCGTCTCTCGCATCCGCCAATCTTTCTCCAGGAGTAACGGTGATAATAACAGCAGCAGCTAATATGGCAATA
>CAYQSS010000008.1:15963-16899 GCA_964420305.1 uncultured Candidatus Saccharibacteria bacterium
ATACCAATAACGATTAAAAGTTCAATCAAAGTGAAACCTTTTTTGTTTTGGTTCATTTTTTTAATAAATAGTTAATTGAAAAGTCGACCTTATAATTATCTAATTCTACACTTTGCTTTTTTTTAGTCAATACTTTCTTCATTTATCCACCCCGTAATGCCATCAACGCTTATCAAGTACCAATCACCGACACTCCTCTCGATTTCATACTCTTCGCCTCGATGGGCAACTGTCAAAATCTCTTCTCTTTGCGGATTATTATAAACAGGGGCACCGCTTAGAGGAACTTCTCTAGAAATAAGTACAAATCCCTCTTTCACTTCAACCTTTTCTTCTACAACCGAAGTTTCTTTTTCTTCTCCCTTACTATTAAAGAAAGGATAACTCACGTCCTCATTCATGTTCATATAGTAGAAAACTGATAATCCAAGGACAACTACTCCAAAGAGAGCGATCATAACGGCTCCTATTCGGATTGCTACTCTTCTTTCTTGCTGATATCTTTTTTCTTGTTTCTTAATTTTCTCTGGCAACATATTAATCTCACCCTCAATGTAGTCCTTCTTTATAGTTCTCATGGCAAGACCAATAACATTGGTATAAATTAAAGGTTTGTTTTTTTCTAGCTCTTTGTTCATTTTTATTTCTGTAAGAGGATTACCAGCCTTGACTATCTCTCCCAATTCTTCTTTGAAGTAATCTAAAATTCCTGGCATCAATGACGAACCACCAGTAATTATTATCTCTTTTATTTCACCACTAAATTCACGTAGATAATATTCTTCCACCTCTCTTATCTCTTTTACAATATTTTTTAAAGATTCTGTAATAATTTCTTTTGTTTCTCTTTTAGGGTTTTTTTCATTTTTTTCTTTTTCTGCCTCTTCTCTTGATATAGATAATTTTTTAGAGATTTTTTCTGTAATATACGCACCT
>CAYQSS010000009.1:0-16622 GCA_964420305.1 uncultured Candidatus Saccharibacteria bacterium
AAGATATTCGTGGTAACATTGCCTTTCACGAGTTCCTCTACTTTTTTTCTAGTAACCTTTCCCCCATATAAAGAAAGTTTATCGATCTCGTTTTTTAATCTCCACAGATCGTCGCCAATCATCTCTGACAGACAGTAAATTGCATCTTCTTCAACTTCAGCATTATTCTTTAAAAACTCTTCTTTAATCCACAAAACTAACTTTTTAGAGGTAAGGGGAGTAAATTCTTGAATTTTTTCTTTAGCAAAAAGTTCCATTAACTTCTCCTTCTTTTTAATTTCTCCTTCTTGATAAAAAATAAATATACTTTCCGAAGAAGATATTTTTTCGTAGTTTTTAAGAAGATCTTCTTTCATCTTTTCAGAAGAAAAAACATTTTTTATCACAAAAAGACGCTTTTCGTTAAACATTGATATCTGTTTGTCTTCGTCTTCAATATCTTTAAAGGTTATCTTTTCTTCTAAAAATCTTATATTAAGACCACTAGAATTCTTTTTCTGGTACTCTTTGATAATAGATTCTAATTTTTCTTTTATCCGATAAGTATCTTTTCCGTAAAGAAATATAATCATGCTATTTTTGACAATTAGGGCAATAATAAGTTCCTCTTCCTCCTACTACTTCTCTTTTTATCTTTTCTTCACAAACAAAGCAAGGCAAATCTTTTCTGTTGTAAACAAGATGATGATTCTGGTATCCTCCTTTTTCCCCATTTAAAAGACGGTAGTCACTAGTACTATCTCCTTTAAATCGTAATCCTTTTTTTAAAATACTTCCCATTAAATTATAGATTCTCTCCAGCTCTTCTTTTTTCAAGCTGTCAGTCTTTCTTTTCGGATTAATTTTTGCTGCAAAAAGAATTTCTGCTGCATAGATATTGCCAATTCCCGAGATGACAGACTGATCCATCAAAAATGGCTTTATTTCTCTCTTTTTATTTTCAAAAAGACAAAAAAATTCTTTTTTTGTGATCTTTAGTGCATCTTTACCAATTTTCTTTATTTCTTTTTTAAATTCTTCTTGAGACAAAATCACAACCTTTGCAAATTTTCGCGGATCAGAGAGAGCAAGTTGACTTCCATCATCAAAAAAGAACATATAGCGCAAAAAACCATTTTTACTCTCTTGCATAACCTTATTGTTGCTTTTCCACCTTCCATCTATCATCTCCCAGTTGTCAAGAAGAAGGTGCCCAGTCATTCTCAGATGAATATGTAAAATATTACCATCACTTAGAAAAAAATATATTCCCTTCCCATATCTTTCTATCTTTTGGATTTTTTTATTCAAAAGGGAAGTTAGATCTTTTTTCCCTTTTTCTTCCCAAACACGAAGAAAGGTCTTATTCAAGACCTTTTCTCTTAGCGACAAAACCGCAGTTTCTACCTCGGGAAGCTCCGGCATAGTAGATTTATATTACTTCTCGAATCTTTTTCACGATTTCTCCAGGAGTAAAGTGAGCTTTAATAAGAAAGTCAATCGCTCCTAAATTTAGTCCTCTCTCAACTTCACTTTTTTGGCCCAAGTTAGAAAGGATAATAATCGGTATACCAGCAACTTCTGGATCTTTTTTAGTTCTTTCAAGGACCTCAAAACCGTCAATCCCAGGTAAAATCAAATCCAATAAAACCAAATCTGGTTTTTCTTCTTTGATTTTAATTTCTCCTTTTTCGCCATCAACCGCCTGAACAACTTCATATCCTTCCTTATCAAGTTTGCGAGAAATCATTTCTCGAAGAAATTTATCATCTTCAACAACTAATATTTTGGTCATACAAGTTTTGATTTTATAATTTTATATTTCTTCATTAGTGTTTTGTTCTTCTTCAACTACTTCCTCTTCTGGCAACTCTATATCTCCTTTCCCAATTTGTGCAACAACTTTATCAATTACCTCTTGAGGATCAAATTCTGTTTTTACCAACCAATCCTTTGCACCAAGTTTTTGAGCTCGATCAATTTCAACTGGCTGTCCTGAATTAGAAACAACCACTACTGGTATTCCTTTTATACTCTCATCTTTTTGCATTTCTTCTAACATTTCAAATCCTCCCATCTTGGGCATGATTATGTCTAAAAGAATAAGATCTGGTCTATTGGCTCTTATTTTCATTAGACCCTCCTCACCATTTTCAGCTGCTTCAACACTATAACCTTCTGCCGTAAGCTTTTTTTGCAGCAAATTTCGAAGAATCTCTTCATCTTCAACAATAATAATTTTTTTCATTTTATATTTAACGTATAAGGTTTATGTTTTGACCTTTTTTGTATTCTATCTAGATTGAAGAATAATGTCAACTAAAATTCTTTGAAGAAATTATCTATCTCTTCCTTTGTCGCTGGCAGAGTAAAGTAAAAGGTACTTCCTTCTCCAACCTTTGAATAAAATCCAACTTTTCCTCCATGAGCCTCAATAATATTTTTGGCGATAAAAAGACCAAGCCCCGAACCCTCTGTATCCATTCTTTGAACGTTTGCTGCTCGGAAAAATTTATTAAACAACCTTTTTTGCTGATCTTCAGGAATTCCAACTCCACTATCCGTTACAGAAACTTTAATTTTTCCATCAACATATTCTATTACCAGAGAAACTTTTCCTTCGTTGGTGTACTTCATTGCATTATCAAGAAAGTTCTGAACAACAATTCCAATTTTTTCCCGATCAACTTTAACTACTGGCAATTCTTCTTCTGGTTTTTTTATTTCAAACTGAAGTCCTTTGTTTTCAATATGTTCTTTATAGGCCTCAATTATCGGATTAACTACATCCATAAACTCTAGCTCTTCTGGTTCATAAACATATCTTCCTTCCTCAATACGCGTAACGTTAAGTAGATCGTTTACCAAGTTTACCATACGATTGTTAGCCTCATACGCCTTTCTGATAAAACCGATAATTTCTTCGGGAATATGTGCCTCCTCTTCCTCTTCTAAAATAGTTTGCAAAGTCCACTTAATTCCCGCAAGAGGAGTACGTAACTGATGGGCTGCAACAGACACGAACTCACTTTTTATCTTCTCGATGCTTTTCTCTCGCGTAATATCATGAATATTGATCAAGGTACCAATATTTTCTTTATCTTGTTTGATAAGAATTGTTGTTATCTCTAAAAACACCTCTCCTTCGGTAGATATTTCTTCTCGAGAAACCTCTTTTATTTCCTCTCCAACTAAATCAATTAACGGCGTCAAAGTAGGAAAGGTTTTTAGTTCTTTTGTTGTTCTGTCAGAAACATCTCTCAGTTTGATATCAAAAATCTCTTCTGCCTTAGGATTAGCAAGAACAAGTTTTTTCTCTGCATTGAAAAACAGAAGGCCATCGATAAAGTTCTTAATGATCGCTAGGGTTTTTTCTTTTTCTTTCTCTGCATCTCGAGAGGCTTTGTCCGTATCTTCTGCTAAATTTAAAAGGGCTGTTTGGGTTTGACTCATCTCTTCCGCCTTCTGCTGCAATTCTGCTGCTTTTTCTTCAATTTCTTTTGTTCTTTCGGCAACTCTCGCCTCTAATTTCTCGTTTAGCTCAGCAAGCTCTCTGGTTCTTGCGGCAATTTTTATTTCCAAAACTTTTTCTGAGTCTTCTAGTCTTTCTTTTGCCTTTTGTAGCTCTTCTGTCCTTTCTCTGATTTTTCTCTCAAGCTCTTCTTCAAATCTTTTTGATTCTGTAATATCAGTAATTGTTAGAAAATATCCAGAAAAATTTCCTTCGTCATCTTTTCTTGAGAGCGCAGATATTTTAACCGGTATTTTTCTTTTTTCTTTTGTTAAAAGAAGAGCTTCTTCTTCAACAATATCCTTCCTGCTTGCTACTTTCGCAATAAAAGACTCTATTTTCCCCTTATTTTCGAATAAAGAATCAACACTGTTACCAATAACCTCCATTTTCTCATATCCGGTTATATCTTGAAAAGATTTATTGCTGTCTAATATATAGTCAAGAGGATTAACCATACAGAAAGCCAAAGGAAGAAAGGATGTAAAATCCTCAATATAGCGACGGAGATCCTCTAGCTCTCCGCTTTGATCATCTATCAAATCTTCTCTTTTTTCTTCTTCCATTATTTTGATCCCTCCTTATGTTTTTTTAGTTCTTCTTTTAGTTTTTCGATCTCTTCCTTTAGCTCTATCATTTTTAACTCTCTCCCGATTGTAAGTTTGTTTATTTTTTCCATCTCCTCGATTTTTTCTTCTAACTTTTTATTACTTTCCTTTACTTTCTCTTCTTTTTCTTTTATTTCAGTAAGATCAAAAAAAGAAAGGAAAACACCATTTACCCCTTCTTCCTCTGTTTTCCGAGCTTCGGCATAAACCATAACTGGTAAATCTCCTTCATCTTTCTTTTTAATTGATGTTTTTTCTCCCTCTACGCTTCCTCCTTCAATTGATTTTTTAACTATTTTATCTATCTCTGTTTGCTCGATGAACTTGCTAATGCTCTCTCCAACAACATCGTAATCACTATACCCTGTGGCTTTTATAAAAGCTGGATTGACTTCAAGGACAACCCCCTTTGGGTTTATAAAACAAAGTGGCAGGGGAGTAAAAGAAAAAAGATCATGAGTATAGCTCTCAAGCAGAGAAATGTCTTCTAAAAGTGTTTTAATTTTCTCTTCTTCGTTTACCATTTTATTGTAAACTCGTGATAATCGTCACCCTGATGAATACATTTTATTTCTTCTCCTTTTCCGTCCTTCCCGACACCCATCTTAATCACCGATGAAAAATATCCGATCAGATAATCACAAAGTATAGGGTGAAGATTAATATCGTAAAGTCTTGCTCTGATAAAATTTTCCTCACTATTCATCTCAACACATTCCAGTTTTCCAACAGTATAGTGCTTTTCCCACATCTCACCGGCTTTTTCCATAATTTTTTCAGGAGAAAGAAAGTATCTCATAAAAAACTTGATCATTAAAGAAAATTTTGGTGCATTTGACCCCATTTTTATGACACCTTCTTTGTCTAAATCAAACGCTTTGCTGATCGCAATAATTGATAAAACACGCATTCCGATAGGATAAAAACTCATATTATCTGCTTCTTCTTCATAGTTAAAAGGACAGTTCATTTTTCCCAGCTCTGCTTCCACTTTCTTTATTCCTTCCTCTCCGGCAGTATCGGTTATGAACCGCCGATCTGTCTTAAAAACAACTCCACGGACCTCGCCTTCAGCGTTTAATATTTTATTAATATCTTCGTCTGTTACTTGATAAAACATATTTTAAAATAACATTTTAGTTTTTAGTATTCAACTTTTTTATGCTTCCCAAGAAGCTTTAAATTCGTGGGTATCTCCTCCCCGAAAAGGACAAATCGTCTCTTCAATATCCACTTTTTTTGAAACTGTCATCGCTATAATTCCTGACAGATATCCAGAAAGATAAACACAGTATATCGGGTGAACATCAATGTTCTTAAAGTGAAATATTGCGTATCCTTCCTTTTCATTCACCTCTTTCGCCTGAGCTTCTCCAATAGTTGAGTGTTTTTTCCAAATCTCTCCCACCTTGTTTAACGTCTGTTCTACATTAAGAAAATATCTTGTAAACACTTTTATTAAAACCGATGATTTTGGAGCAAGTGATCCCATTTCTTTTACTTCCTCCTCAGTTAGATTAAAAACTTTAGAAATAGCAAGGATTGAGAGAATTCTTACCCCGAAAGGATAATAGCTCATCGTCTGAACATCACCATACAAAAGAGGATACCCCATCTTTTCAAGTTCTTTTTCTACTTCTTTTAATTTTTCCTCTCCTCCCTTTCTTAGTATAAAATTTTTGTCTGTGTTAAATACAACTCCACGGACTTCACCTTCCGAGTGTATTATTTTAAAATATTCTTCTTGATTTAGATTATATTCCATATTTTAAATTACCAAGTTAATAAAAACTCGTGAAAAGGACCCTCTCCTCTAAAAAAACATTTTACTTCTTCACATTTCACTTCTTTGCCTTCAACCATTTTAGCAATTGCGGCAAAATATCCACATAAGTAATCACAGAAAATCGGATGAAAATTTAAGTTATAAAGACGAATTATCGCTCTTTTCTCATTATCATCTAATTCTACCACCTCTAATCTTCCGATAGTATGGTGTTCTCTCCACATCTCTGATGCTTTCTTAAAAGTACTTTCGATGGTAAAAAAGTGTTTCATAAAAAACCGAACAATAAAGGATTTTTTTGGTGCAACTCTTCCCATCTCTCCAACCATATTCTTGTCCATATTAAAAACCTGACTAATCGCTAAAAGAGAAAGAATTCTTCTTCCCCAAGGATAATACTCCATATTTTTTATATCCTTGTATAAAAAAGGATATCCCATTTCTTCAAGTTCTTTCTCTACATCTTTTAGTTTTTTCTCTCCTCCTTTATTTAAAATAAAGTCTTCATCTGTTTTAAAGACCGTTCCTCTTACTTCTCCAGGAGATTTCATCATCTCATCGATTGATTCTTTTGTTGCACTATAGTAGAACATGTTAAAAAAGTTTTAAGTTTTTTTCTTCTTCCTTAAAAAATCTTTTTTTAAGGGTGATAAACCCCAAATCGTCGAGCACCTTTTTTGTTTTCTCACTTTTGGTAATGTAATTAAATTCAGAAAATGTAAAATTGGAAAACCCCTTCTTGTCAATCGTTGCTAAATCTTTACTTAGAAATGCTTTCTTTTTTCCTTTCAGAAGTTTTTCCTTTATTTTTACTGACAAAGAGTTTGTGTTTTCAAGATTTTTATAAAGTTCTTCAATGTTTTTAAATTCTTTAATGATCCTTATTGCTGTTTTCTCTCCGATTCCCTCTACTCCTGGAATATTATCTGACACATCTCCTTGTAGTGCCTTGATATCTACGATCTTCTCTGGAGGGAGGCCATCATACTTTTCTTTTACTTTTTCGATATCATAAAGAATGCTCTCTTGAACTCCTCTTTTAAGAGTATATACTTTTGTTTTTTCATTGACAAGCTGCAAAATGTCCATATCTCCTGTAGCAATCACCGTCTCTATATTTCTTGGAGCAGAAAAGGACACCGCTCCGACAATGTCATCAGCCTCAAGGCCATCTTTTCTTAAAACCGTAACTCCCATTTCGGAAAAAATATCCTGTGTCCTTATAATCTGAGAAATCAGATCTTCTGGAGCTTTTACTCGATTGGCTTTATACTCCTTATACTTTTTGTGACGAAACGTTTTCCCTGGAGAATCAAAAGCAGCCGCAATATATTGTGGATTAACATCAGAAATTATTTTAAAAAAAGCAAGAAGTGTCCCGTAAACCGCTCCGCTTACTTTTCCATCTTTACTTTTCAACGGCGGTAATGCATGAAAAGCACGGTGAATAATAGAGTTCGTATCAAAAAGAAGAAGTTTTTCTTTTTTCATACTAAAAATATATCACACTTTGATTATAAAGTGAAAATTTGCTATAATTTGCCTGCAAAGCGGGGTATAGTGCAACGGCAGCACGAATCCTTTGGGAGGATTTAGTCTCGGTTCGAATCCGGGTACCCCGACAAAATTTGAAAAAATTAGCAATTTGATTATTATATATATTGCGCGGGAGTAGCTCAATTGGCTAGAGTATTTGCCTTCCAAGCAAAAGGTTGCGGGTTCGACCCCCGTCTCCCGCTCCAACAAAAAAACACGCTTTTTTTATGCGTGTTTTTTTATACAATATCTGGAACACGTCCCCTTTTTGCGTTTGTTGACATCCGATGTCAACAAGCTTTTTGTGGTTTATACATCACTTCCTTTTCTAGGCAAGGCCCCTTTAGCTTCTGTCCAAACATAGTTATCAGATTCAGCAATATTGTAATTTAAGTTTCCATAATCTGTTACTGTTACTCATTATACATAGTTTATTCCATTTCCAACTGCTCTTTTCGATACATCACCGATATAGTTGACAAAAAACAATACAGTGGTAAGCTATAAACAGCTCTTTAAACAGCTGTTTTGTTTTGGTTTTTTAAGCTAGTAAAGATAATAAATACGAAAGGAGGAAGTATTATGCAACCGAAAGTTAAAAAGCCCAATAAAAAACCAGAAAAAAAACGCATCAAAGTGCGGATCGGCAAAGGAAGTTGCAGCATTTGTGATTAAATCACAAACAATCAATAGGGGGGATTGAAAAACATCCTCCCTCCATTTTTATTTAGGAGGTGAAGAAATGGAATGTAATGTAGAAACTCCCCGCATGGAAGTTGAAACCGATGATGCTATTTACGAGATAGAGTTTGGACAAGTTCAAGTTGAAATTACTGGTCGTTGTAATATGCGTTGCCAGCACTGTCGAGCGGCTTATCAGGGCAAAAAGGATATGCCAGTTGAACAGATTATTAAAATTATCAAGTTTGCTCGACAATTCAGCCCAAATTATAAGGAGATAGTTTTGTCTGGTGGAGAGCCATTGATGCACCGTGATTTTACCAATGTTTTAACGCAAGTTCGAGAAAATGGTGGTGAATTTGTCACTTTGACAACCAACGGGATGCTTCTTAATAATCAGCACCTGGATTTGATTAAAGGCTTGTCTTTTGAGCGCTTCGTCCTTTCAGTGAGTATAGACAACCTTGATCCATCCAAACATGATAGTTTTAGATCTTGTAATGGTGCTTTTTTAAAAGCAGTTGAGGCCCTACAAATGATAGTAGATTGTAATATGCCAAATGTTACTGCTTCAATGAGATCTACCATACAAGCATCCCAAATTGACGAGATGGAAAATATGGTAACTTTTGCAAATAACATTGGTTGTGACCGCGTTAGTTTCTCGGCAATTCATCCAGCAGGAAGGGCAATTGAGCGTGAGGATCTTTGGATGACTAAAGATCAAAAAATGATGTTTTTAGAAGAGATTTACCGCCTTAAAACAGTTTTTCCTAAATTAAACATTACCACTAACGATCCTTTAAAATGTATAATTCGCGGAAAACATGATTTAGGGGAAGAAGGAGAAATTGTTTTTGATGGATGTGGTGCTGCTGCTATAACTTTTAATGTTAACGCCGATGGGACAATGACGCCATGTGCATTATTAGATATTCCAATGATGAACGTTTTTCCACTTAGCATAGAAGAAATAACCAAAGCATACAAGGCAAACTTAATTGTTAAGAATATGCTAGCAATGAATCTCAAGGGTAAGTGTGGCTCATGTCAATTAAAATATCAGTGTGGCGGGTGTCGTGCCCGAGCATTAATTCAAAAAGGAGATTACTTAGAAGAAGATCCGCATTGTTGGCTATAACTTAGCTTCAAAATTAAGGTCATTTAATAAAATGACCTTACTTTTTTTATTAACTTTTTTGATGTATGATAATAAAATGAATATATATTTAAGAGATTTCATCAAGGAAAAATTTATAAAACCAGGAAAAGCATTGGATTTAGGAGCTGGTAATTTTTTTGATGTTGCTTGCTTAAAGCAAATGAAATGGCTTTGTGAAGGAGTAGATATAGAAAAAGGAACTGACTTAGAAAAACATTTTTTATCAAAAAAAAGACCCTTTGACTTGGTTTTTTCCAACTATGTAATTCATAAAATAAAAAACAAAGAACAGTTTGTTAAAACAATTTTTGATAACTTAAAAAAAGATGGCTATTTTTTTCTACATACTTTTGATAAAAAAGACAAGAATAGTAAATCAACCTTAACTAAAGATTATTTACAGGAATTATTGTCTAAACAAGGCTTTAAGAATATAAAAGTAAGAGTTTTTAGTTGCTATGATAATGAAAAAGATCATAGACACTGGCATAAAATATTAGAAGCAGTTGGAAAAAAATAATTTTAAATAATACATTTTTTGCTAGATGTAGCCACAATAAATCTCAAGAAAAACTTCTTCTACTGCCAATAAAAAACAGCTCACCTAGGAGCTGCTTTTTCTTTTGAACTATTTCGCGTACTCTATTACTCTTTTTTCCCGAATCAACGTTACTTTAATCTCTCCCGGATATCTTAGTTCAGACTGAATTCTATTTGCCACGTCACGAGCCATCTTCTTCGCCTCTAAATCTCCTATCTCATCTGGTCTTACAAAGATTCTTATCTCTCGTCCTGCTTGAATTGCGTAAGATTTTTCCACTCCGTTAAACGAGTTCGCAATATCTTCTAACTCTCCGAGCCTTTTAAGGTAATTTTCTAAGGTATCTTTTCTCGCTCCAGGCCTTCCTCCAGAAATTGCATCTGCAGTTTGGACAATTACTGCTTCTATGCTTTCATACGGATACTCTTCGTGATGTGCCTTCATCGCAGTAATAATACTTTCTTCAACATTAAACTTTTGTAATATTCTCATCCCGATATCGACGTGCGACCCCTCTACTTGATGATCGAGAGATTTTCCAATGTCATGAAGAAGACCTGCTTTTTTGCAAATAGAAACATCTGCTCCAATTTCAGCAGCAATCGCCTCGGCAATAAAACTTACTTCTAAAGAGTGATTTAAAACATTTTGTCCGTAACTAGAACGGAAGTGGAGTCTTCCCAAAAGATTGACAATCTTTGGATCAAGATCAATGATTCCTGTTTCATATACTGCTCCTTCTCCCTCTTTCTTGATCTGATCCGATATCTCTTCTTCTGCTCTTTCAACCATCTCCTCAATTCTAGCTGGCTGAATTCTCCCATCGTAAATTAGCTTTTCTAGGGCAGTTTTAGCAATGTGTCTCCTTATTGGATCAAAACTAGAGATGATTACTGTTCCTGGGGTATCGTCTACTACAACTTCAACTCCAGTAAGTTTTTCTAGTGTTTTGATGTTTCTTCCTTCTTTCCCAATTATTCTTCCTTTTATGTCATCGTCCGGCAAACTAACATTAGTTGTTGTAAGATCTTGAACCTGAGAAGAAGAGTACTTTTGAATAACGCTAGAAAGAATCTCTTTCGCTCTTATCAGGTATCGATCTTCTCCTTCTTTCTCAAGCTTATTAATTCTTTCTAAGATATCCATCTCATATTCTTTTTCCATTGCTTTATAGAGTTCTTCTTTCGCCTCTTCTTTCGACAAGCCAGATATCTTTATTAACTCCTCTTCTGCTCTTTCTCTCATCTCCTCAATTTCTTCTTTGATTTCTTTCAATCTCTTTATTTTCTGGTTAAATATTTTCTCTCTTTTTTCCTGATCTGAAATTTTCTGGTCTAATGTGTTTTCTCTTTTTAAAAGAAATTTTTCTCTTTTAAAAAGTTCTTCACTTTTTTCTTCTGTCTCCTTCCTCGCTGTTTCTATCATCTCGGTATATTTTTCCTTCGCCTCAATGATAATATCTCTACTCCTTTTTTTTGCCAGATCAAGCCGTTTCTGCACCTTGGTTTCAAGAGCCATGTGGTCTCTTTTAGCAATAGATTGTCTTGCAAAATATCCAAGAGTAGCACCAACAAGCAAGGAAATCGCTCCCGTTATTAGTAAAATTACTTGCTCCATATCTTAGTTCTTTGAGACTTGTTATGTCCAAAAAACTTTCTGTCCGATTCTATTTAGAGTTTTTCAGTGCGTTGTAACGCGCAAAAGAAAAGAAAGAGTATTCTTTTTTAGCTTACTTTTAATGATATTCACGTTTCTATATTTTTTGCTAAAACTAACTTCTATTTCTTCGGACATAAAGTGTTTTCGCGGATTTTCAAGTCCAATATTATATTAACAACACCTTTATGATATCAGAAAAATAATCCTTTGTCAAAAATATATTTTTTAAGAGTTTACTTCTTTTCGACAATTACTTCATCAATGACTCCGTATTTTTTGGCTTCATCTGCTGTAAGATAAAAATCTCGGTCGGTATCTTTTTGAATCTTACTTAAAGGTTGCTTGGTATGTGATGAAAGAATATTGTTTAATCTCTCTTTTATCTTCAGAATTTGTTTTGCCGTAATCTCAATCTCTGAAGCTTGTCCTCTCGCTCCTCCCATAACTTGGTGTAAAAGTATCTCGGAATTTGGTAATGCAAAACGTTTTTTAGGAGCACCCGCTGCAAGTAAAACAGCGGACATTGATCCTGCCATTCCAACACACACCGTAGATACGTCACATTTTACATACTGCATCGTATCGTAAATTGCCATTCCTGCGGTAACTGATCCCCCAGGGCTGTTGATATAAAGACGAATATCTTTTTGTTCATTTTGACTTGCTAAAAAGAGCATCTGGGCGATAATCGAGTTTGCTACTCCATCGTCAACTGGAGTACCTAAAAAAATAATTCTTTCTTTTAAGAGTCGTGAATAGATGTCGTAAGATCTTTCTCCGTGTTGTGTTTTTTCAACGACAGTTGGTATTAGATACATATTTTTAAAAAATTAAGTAATAATTTACTCTTCCTCGGCTTCAGCTGTTTCTTCTATCTTATCTTTACCGATTGCCTTAACATCAATTCTCCAACCAGTAAGCTTTGCTGCTAAACGAACGTTTTGTCCTTCTTTTCCAATCGCAAGTGACAACTGATCTTCAGGAACAGTAACTATCGCTCTTCCTTCTTTTATCTCCACATCAGATATCTTTGCTGGAGCAAGTGCATTTCTAATAAAGTCTTCTGGTTTCTCTAAGTATTCTATAATATCTATTTTTTCTCCACCAAGTTCTGAGATAATCGCTCCAACTCTTGTCCCTCGCTGTCCAACAGCCGTTCCTACTGGATCAACCCCATCTTCTTCAGAATAAACTGCGATCTTTGTTCTTGACCCTGGTTCTCTAGCAATAGATTTTATTTCTACTGTCCCCGCTGCAATTTCTGGAACTTCAAGTTCAAAAAGTTTGGTAATAAACTTTGGAAAAGCCCTTGAAAGAACAATATTTGGTCCTTTGGGGCTATCCTCCACACTCAAAACGTAAGCTTTGTGTCTTTGTCCTGGACGATACATTTCTCCAGGAATCTGTTCTTCTTTGTGCATTATACCTAAAACCTTCCCGATGTCTAAAAGAACATTCCTTCCTTCAACACGCTGCACAATTCCTGAAATAACTTCGTTCTCTCTGCTTTTATACTCTCCAAAAACAAGCTCTCTTTCTGTTTCTTTTATTTTCTGTAAAATAACTTGTTTAGCAGTTTGAGCAGCAATTCTCCCAAAATCCTGTTTTGTTTCAAGCTCTGTCTCTATTTCTTCTCCAACCTTTACTCCTTTTTTGAGCGTCTCTGCCTCTTCTATTTTAATGTGACGTTTCGGATTATATCTTACCTTTCCTTCCTCAACTTCAACGTCCTCCTCTGTGTCAAACTCTTCTTCGTCAAAAATAGCAGTATTTTCATCTACTACAGTCTTCACAAGCCAGAACTTCGCCTCTCCTGTTTTTGAGTCTATCTTTGCCCTTATAACCTCTCCTTTTTCACGATACTCTTTTTTGTAAGCAGTAGCAATCGCTTGTTCGATAATTTCAACTACTTTTTCCTGCGGAATATCTTTCTCTGTGGCAATCTGCGATATCGCAGAAGTAAATCCTTTTATGTCCATGATTTAATTTTTTTACTTTATTAAAGAATAATGTCCGTTTTCGGACGGACAGTAACTACCTTTTCTACTTCTTCTAGAATAGCAGAAAAACAAAGTTTGTCAAATTTAATAAACGATTTCTTTTCTAATGTTTTGTAGTATTCCCAACCCTAAAAAGACAAAAAGAAGGTTACTTCCTCCGTAACTTACCAAGGGAAGAGGAGTGCCAATAATCGGAAGAAGTCCTAGATTCATTCCAATATTAATAACTGCTTGAGTCAAAACCAGTATTACAAACCCCGATGCAAAAAGACGCGGAAAGTTTGTTTTGGAGTGTAAAATAATAAGTAGAATCCTCCAAAGAAAGAGTGCATAAAGTATTATTAGTGTTCCTGCACCAACAAACCCCATTTCTTCTGAAATAGCAGAAAAGATAAAGTCCGTTTCCGGCTCCGGAAGAAATCCGTATTGTGTTTGTGTCCCTTTCCCAAGCCCGGTTCCTAAAAGTCCTCCATTTCCTACTGCAATCTTTGCTTGAGATTGTCCCCACCCTATTCCCTGAGGATCAAGTTGCGGATTAATAAATGCTATTGCTCTATCCTTTTGATAATCTTTTAGAAAAAACATCCACCCCAAAGAAAATGTCAGTGTTCCTAAAAGTAAAAGAATAATAAAATGCTTTAATTTAATCCCCGATATTAAGAGAACTCCTATCCACATAATAACTAGAATTGTTGCTGATCCTAAATCTGGTTGTCGGAAAATAAGGAAGGCAGGAATAGCAACATAAATCCCCGAAAGAATAACGTGCGATATTTTATACATCTCAACATGCCTTGTAGAAAAATACTTTGCCAGAAGAATAATAATCACTATTTTGAAAACTTCTGCAGGATCAAAAAGAAAATCTCCTACTCTATACCATCTTTGCACTCCTCTTATTGCTGGTGCAAAAATTAAAAGCCCTAAAAGCGAAAAAGTAGAAACAAAGTACATAACTAAGATGAGATAAGAGTTTTCACGAAATGCTCTCCAATCAATAAAAGAAACAAGGATCATCAGAAAAAAGCCAAAAACAATAAACATTAGCTGTTTTGTGAAAAGTCCAGGATTAGAGCTATTAATTGACAAGAGTCCTATCCCAGAGATAGATAAAATTAAAAAGATTAAAAAAAAGTCTAGCTCCTTTATCCTTTTTAAAATATTCTTCATGAGGATAAAATTTTCTTAAATTCCTCTTCACTAATAATCTTCACGCCCAGTTTTTTCCCTTTTTCTGCTTTAGTCCCAGGATTATCTCCAACTACCACATAGTCGGTGTTCTTAGAGACAGAAGAAGATGCTCTTCCGCCAAGCCTTGATATCTTGTCTTCCGCTTCTTCTCGTTTAATCGTTTTTAATGTTCCTGTAAGAACAAATATCTTGCCTTCTAATTTTAAACTTCTTTCCTCCTTTTCTATAATAACTCCTGCTTTCTTTAGATTGTCTATTAGTTCTAAATTTTTCTCATCTTTAAAGAAATTATAGACGTTTTCTGCTGTTACAGGACCAATGTCTTTAATCGCTAAAATTTTCTCTAAAGGGGCTTTAATAATATTTTCTAGTGTTTTGAAATTATAAGAAAGATCTCTCGCTGCTCCTTCTCCGACATAAGGAATAGATATCGCTTGTAAAAACTTAGAAAGTGGAATTCTTTTTTTCTCTTCAATTGCTTTTATAAGATTCCCTACTGATTTTTCAGCAAATCTTTCAATCGGTAAAAGATCTCCCTCTTTAAGATAAAATATGTCGGCTGGACTGGAAATAATGTTCTCCGAAAAAAGTTTTTCTACTGCCTTTTTCCCTAGTCCATCAATATCAAATCCTTTCTTGGAAACAAAGTGATAAATCTTCTCCTTTCTTGTTCCTTTGCATTTTTTACTTTTACAGTACCATCTTGCCTCTCCTTCTGGTCTTACAAGTTTACTTTTACAAAGTGGACAAAAAGAGGGGAATATAATCCTTTTTTCTTTTCCACTGCGAAGCTCTGTTAAAACTTTTAAAACTTGAGGGATAACATCTCCAGCTCTCCCCACCACCACCGTATCCTTTATTCTAATTCCCAGTCTTTTTATTTCATCTTCATTATGGAGTGTTGCTCTGGAAACAGTCACTCCCCCTAAAAATATCGGTTTTAAGACAGCAACAGGAGTAACTGCTCCTGTTCTCCCTACTTGGAAAAGAACATCCTCAATGATCGTTGTACCTTGCTCTAGAGCAAATTTATAGGCAATTCCTCCACGTGGTGCTTTTCCGGCGACACCTAGGTCTTCAAAGAGATTGTTATCATTTACAAATACTGCTATCCCATCTATCTGATACAGATAACTATCTCTCTCTTTCTCTATCTTTTTATAAAACTGGAAAACTTCTTTTAAATCTCTGCAGTACTCTTCCCGATCAACAGTTTTAAACCCCATCTCTCTTAATAATTCGTGCTTTTCTTGGTGCGTTTTTGCTCCAAAAGGAGTTACAATTTCTTTCTTTTTCCTGTCTGCCACCAGATCATAAGCAAAAAAATCTAACTTTCTTTTTGCCGGAATCTGTGGATCAAGTTGTCTTATCGATCCTGCAGCGATATTTCTTGGATTAGCATATAGCGAAAGTCCTTCTTTTTCTCTTTCTTTGTTAAGTTTTAGAAATTCTTTTTTGGAGATGAAAACTTCTCCTCTTACAACAACACTTCTTTTTTTATTCTCTCTAAGTTTTAGTGGAATAGCCTCAATTGTTTTTAAGTTTTGTGTTACGTCTTCTCCAATTATTCCGTTTCCTCTTGTTGAGCCGTTCACAAAAATATCGTCTTCGTATAAAAGTTCAACAGCAAGTCCATCTATCTTAAGTTCGCAGAAATAATCTATCTCTTCGTCAGTAATACGCCTTATCCTCTTTTCAAAATCTTCCATATCACTTTCTGAAAAAGCGTCTTGAAAAGAGAGCATTGGCTTGTAATGTTTTACTTTCTTAAATTCTTTTAGTGGTTTTCCTTCAACGCGTTGCGTAGGGGAGTCAGGAGTTACAAGACGAGGAAAATCAGACTCTAGATCGTAGAGCTCTTTTTTAAGAGAATCTAGTACAGAAGAAGAAATCTCTTCCTTGTTTAAAACATGGTAGAGATATCGGTGGTGATTTATCGTTTCTCTTAATTTTTCTATTCTTTTTTCT
>CAYQSS010000010.1:0-2638 GCA_964420305.1 uncultured Candidatus Saccharibacteria bacterium
AAGTTCGATGTTCGCTATTCCCACCTCCCTATCCCACCAAGAAAGCCACTCCCTAATCTTATCTTTTTCAAAGCTTTTTATATTGCCTGATTCCAAAGAGTGTGCGGTATCAATGCAAACCCTAATTTTTGTTGAGTTAATCTTTTTAATAATACTTCCTATTTCATGAGGATCCGTTCCTATTTTCTTAATTCCTGCAGTATTTTCAATTATCAAAAAAACATCATCGGGGAAATCTTTTAGAATTTCTTTGATTGCTTTTATTTCGCGTTCGATTGCCTTTTCTTTCGATTTGCCTTTTGGAGATCCAGGATGATAAATAACTCCCTTAGCATTGATTTTAGAGGCATATGAGAGGTTATTTTTAATACATTGCAGTGATTTTTTGAAAATCACCTTGTCTTCTGATGCAAGATTTACAAGATAGCTGGCGTGGACATAAATTGGAGAGATTTCTTCTTTTATCTTTGCTTCTAGGTATTTGTTTAATTCTTCTTCTTGAGGGAGAAAGACATCGTATCTTCTGGGGCTTCCAGCAAAAATCTGAATAGTTTCAGCGCCTATTTTTTTCGCATTCTTTATACAGTTGCTAAGCCCACCAGCAACCGATACGTGCCCTCCAATTTTGGGTGATAACATAAGCTGTTATTCACATCTAAGGCTGTAGTATTTCTTCAGTTTCTCCTTCGATAGATATGACAACATTTTCAATTGTTTCAAATTGTAAAAGTGTTCTTTCAATTTGTTCGCGAATCATCATAACTAGTGCTGATCCACCCGAGACTTCAAGTTCTTCTGAAAAGTCAACATATGCCGTCTTATCTTCTATGTTGAAACTTTTAATTTTTACTTCTTCGTTTATCGCCGTCGAGTATCCAGAATTTTTTTCTTCTTCTGTAAGTCCTTCTAAAAGTAAAAGTAATGTTTTCTCTTCGATGTCTTCGTTACCACTAACTTCTCTTTTTACCGGGACAAACTCTTCAACATTATTTTCAAATTTAACAAAATAAACTGTTGTCTCTAAAACATTATCATCGATAATTTCTTTTTCCTCTTGGTTTATTTCATCAAAAACTTCATCAATAATAACACTGATAATCTCTCCTTCTTCTACGGTTACAACAACAGTATGTGGAGTAATAACTTGTGCTGCCATTTCCTCTTCTCTAACAACCCCATATCCTGCAAAAGAAGAATTAAATGTAAATGTTGCTTCGTAAGTATTTTCTCCAATCTCCACGGTTCTTAGATGTTCAAGGTCAGTACCTCCTCTTTCTTTAAAAGTTGGTGCATCAACAATCCAATCTTCTGCTAAGGAAATAACTTCGTCAGCTCCCTCTTCTTCTAATTCCGGCACTTCAACACTGGAAATCAGAAAACCAATGAAAGCAATGATTATAATAATGACTACTGCGACTAAAAATTTATTAAGCATAATTTTTTTAATTTAATATTAATAATTTAGACCTTTTACCATCTATTTTCTTCTAATATAGCGTTAAGTTTATCTCTGGTATGTTCGCTGACAATTCCGTTACTTAAAATTAATCCAGCAGGTCTCAATATCTCATCTGAATATTTTCTCTGGAAAGCTTTTACGGCTCTTGTTGTTGCTTGATCAAAGGTCTCGCTTTCTTCTCCGGGGGATCCTGATCCTTTTTGAGCCACTATTGTGTCGGGATCAGCGTTTAATATAAGTTGTAAATATTTTACATCCGTTCCTTTGTCTCCCTCCTTCAGATCTCTTGTAAAAAGAAAGTCCTCTGGAACACCCTCAACAACAATAGTTACCATGTTTTTCCTTTCGGGAGCACGCACTTCTTTAATAGTAGTAATTTGAGATAAGGTTTTTTCAATTTGTTCTTTTGCAATATCAAGTTGTTGATCAAAATCAATAGTAAGTTCAAGATAGGCAGTGTCTTCTATCGTTTCAAAAGAAATTAATTCTGTTCCTGGATCAATGTATGAAAAATACCCTTCTTCTTGTTCATTTTCATTTGGCCCCTTCAAAAGTTCTTCTATCAGGATAATACCAAGATTATCAACAATTGAAGAGGTGACAACTCTTTCGACTTCTTTAACTATATCTTCCTCATTCTCCTTGGTTATAAAATATAGTTTTATTGTTTCTGTTTTTTCAATGTACTTCCCTTTTATCTCATCAAAAATTTCATCTCTAATTGCCTCTGTAATTTCAATATTTTTTGTCTTTATTAACATTTCACTGTCCTGCGATCCGTACTCAGGACTATCTATGATAAAAGAAAAAACAAACTCATATTCTCCTCTTTTTATTTCACTTTGTTTTTCAAGCTTTAAGTCTTTTCCGTAAAAAGGAAAAGAAGAAGAATAATTTCTAATCCAATTCTCGGCGATAACACTCCCCTCTTTTATTGTTGGAACATCTTGCCGTGGAAAAAATTTATTAGTTAAGAAAATAAAAAGTAAAGAAAAAAGAACTAGTCCCAAGAAAGTAGAAATTATAATTACTATTTTTTTTAAATTAGGCATCAACTTAAAAATATCATTTTTTACAATTCTTATCAATATTATAACAAAAGCCCTTCTTTTAAAAAAGAAGGGCTTAGTCCTTTCAAAAATTTAATTACTCTTCTGTCTCAACTTCTTCTTCAACTTC
>CAYQSS010000010.1:2738-14769 GCA_964420305.1 uncultured Candidatus Saccharibacteria bacterium
CTTAGTCCTTTCAAAAATTTAATTACTCTTCTGTCTCAACTTCTTCTTCAACTTCCATTTCTTCTTCTACTACTTCTTCTACTTCCATTTCTTCTTCCATTTCTTCTTCCATTTCTTCTTCTGGAAGTTCTAATTCTGGTTCTTCTGGGAATTCTAATTCAACGTCTTCTGGGAATTCAGGCTCTAGTGGAAGTTCGCCGTCTTGTTTCATAAGAGAAAAAGCTGCAATTACAACCACAAGTGCTAGAACAATTGCGACGAAGATAAGTATTTTTTTAGTATCCATGTCGTTCATATTTAATGTTTAAATCGACCTTTTAAAAACCTTGGATGATTATAGGCAATTATTAAAAATTATGCAAGCCCCCACATAGTAATTTTTCTTTTTTTAAAAAAAAGATATAATGACATCATGCATATTAAAGAAGTCATTATCAACCATTATAAAAGTATTAAAGACCCTATACATCTCCGGGATTTTTATGGTTTTCACATTTTAGTTGGCCCAAACAATGCTGGCAAGACAAACGTTCTAGACGCAATTCACCTTTTTTTTGATAAAAATCTTGAAGAAGAAAGATTCCTTGACAAGGACGCTGACATAAAGATGACTATCTTTTTAGATAGGAAAAAACATATTCTTTCCTGCAAAGACGGAAAGATAAATCACTCTTCAGTTGACATCAGTAGTTTCTTTGTCCGTATTAATGAGGAAATAAATTATTTAGAAGTTCTCGATAACCTCCGTCATTTTAAAGAAAATTTTCCCGAGGAGTACCATGATTTTTCTTCTACCCTCGAAAAACATTTTAAGGGAATAGAGATAAATGAAGAACTTTTTTTATACAATATTTACGCCGACGAAAAGAGTCGTTCGATAAAACGTATGGGTGAGGGATTCCGAAGACTTTTTGTTATTCTTTTTTACATTTTCCATCCACAATATAAAATCATTTTAATCGATGAACCAGAAAGTCACCTTCATCCTTCGATAATTAAAAAATTCATTCAAGTCTTAGAAACAAGAAGTACTAAAAAGCAGATATTCTTAACTACCCATCACCCATCTTTTGTTCAAGCAAAGTACTTACCTAACATCTGGAGGGTTACTCGTAATGACAAAAAGAGTACTGCACTTTATGGCTTCTACGACAAAAGTCTTGACCTAAATCGCTTTGTGCAAGAAATAAACGATGACAATTCTGGAATGCTTTTTGCCGACAAAGTCCTTCTGGTCGAAGGGATATCAGACGCAATTTTTATGAGAGAGATGATTGCTCGATTTTACGAAAAAGAGACAGACATTAAAGTAGTTTACACAAGCGGAAAAGGAACGGTTGATCTTTACGCAAATCTTTGCGATATTTTTAACATCCCTTATGCGATTATGCTTGATAGCGACGCACTTTACTCTTCTTCTCTTCAAAGAGTAAAAAGATTTCCTAAGTTTAAACGTAAAACTCCTCTAGTAGAAAAAATAAATCAGTTAAAGGAAAAAGAAATATTTATTTTAGAGAAAGATCTGGAAAAAACTTACCCAGAAAGATATAAAAAGAAGGAAACAAAACCTCTCGCCGCACTTCTTATTTCTCAAAAATTAACAAGGATCGATTTAGAGCACAAGAACATGAAAACGATCAAAGAAATCATTGAGAAGATATAAATTAAAACTTTATCTCTTTTTTAGCCTCTAGGTACATAGCACTACTCCAAGCCTGATTAACACACCCCTCACTTTTTAACCCTCCTGCTGAGCTGACTTCCGCATGGCATCCGATTGCTCCGCTATAAAGAATCTCTTCCCTGCTGGCATCAATAATTTTTTTTATATAAAAACGGTATTTTTTAGGATCTAAACGACAAAGAACAATCGCTACTAAATTATTTAAGAAAAACCAGCTATCACCCTGATGATAACTTTTAGGGTCTTCACCAGTATGATTCTCCAAGAAATTTTTGTCGTTTTTATCAACACTTGAAACTCCTCCCCAAGAAAGCCAAAGCTTATCTAAAACATTATCAATACATCTCATCCATTCTTTTTTCGTTAAAAGTTCCGGATAAATATACGCCGCAATAAATATATTTGGTCGAATTGTTCTATCTGTCTTTTCTTCTTTTGGATAATATCCATCAAAGAGGTTCTCTTCGTCAAAAAAGAATCTTCTCACTTTGTTTTTCATTTCATTTTCTAGCTTTCTATAAAAGTTTATTTCTCCTTGTTTTTTTGACAAAGATCCCAGGGCCTTATACATATTAAGCTTCATCGCCTGTAGTTCAATTCTTGCGCCATCTCTTTTTAGTGTATCCATCCACGTTTCGTGCTTTTTGTTAACAAAAAGCCCATCTTCTGTAAATGCCCAGAGAAGTTCTTCAAGATTTTTTTTAATTTCTCTTTTCGCTTGCTCTTTTTCTCTATCTTCAAGAAAAGGTAAGATATCTTCCAATCTTTTAACTGTCCAACCGACACAATCAATATTTCTCACCCCTCCAGGACCTGCCTTTAAACCATTTTTCAATAGCTTAAAAAAGATCTCTTTCCCTAATTTATTATTAATAGCAATAATTGACTTCAGACAGATTGCCTCATCTCTTTGCCAAAAGTGAAAGAACCACGGAAGACCAGCATAAGATCCTTTTTTAGAAGATACCAGAAGATTAGAAAGAGCATTTTTCGCACACGCAAAATCAATTTCGTTTTCCTCTTTCAAAATATTTCTTATCGTTATTTTCTTTGTCTCTTTTATTGCCCCTCTTTTATCTTCTGCAACCGAGAAAATAAATCTTTTCCCAGAAAGTAAGAGTCCTTTATAAACTTTTCTAAAATAAGGCGGGGAGTTTCTTCTTTGGTCATAAAAATAATTTCTATTTACAATCTCCTTAATATCACTTCCCTCTTCACACTTTATGGCTAGATAGGTGTGTGGATTAAATTCTATCAAAGAAAAATTTCCGTCCCTCTTCAACTCATAATCTTCTCCTGGAGAAGAAGAATATGATTCCCGAAAGTCAAAAAATACATTTATTGCCTTTCTTTCGCTCAATTCATAAATCAGAGTATGGCCGTCCTGTGAAAGATAGAAAATTTCATTAACATTTTCTCTTTTTCTTTCAATATGATTAAAAAAATTCTGAATTTCTAGTACTTCACCTCCATCTTCAACTTCAATACTCTCAATAATTCGCAACATTTTTTCATTTATCATACAAAACCAACCCTCATATCTACTTTGAGTATCATTGTTCATCCAAATATAATCACCAACATTATTAGAAAGTAAAAAACTTGCGCTATCTACTTCTTTTGTCTGTTTTTTTTGTGGAGTTAAAAAATGTGTAATCTTCATTTTTCAAATGCCTTGTTATGGGCTTTTATGTAATTTAAAACAAAGCTTTGCCAATCTGCTTGAGCAGCAATTTTCCTTGCTTCAATTTTATTCTCTACTCTTTCTCTCCTCGTAGTCTTCATAAAATTGTGTAGAAACTTATAAAGGTCTTCAATTATTACTTCGTCATTTTTCTTTTCCCTTTCTAAAACATATATTCCTGGTTTCTCTTTTTTTCTTTTCAGCCCAGCGCAAAACCTTCCAAATCCAGCTAAGTCGGTTGTTACCGAAGAAACCCCTAGAGCTGCTGCTTCAAGTGGAGTATATCCCCACGGTTCATAAAAACTTGGAAACACTCCCATATGACAAGCCTCCAACGCCTCCTCATAGCTTAGGTTTGAAAGACCGTCGTGACCTGTTAAATAAATTGGATAGTAAATAACCTTTACCCTATCTTCCTCTCGGTTTAGAAGTTCAGCGCCTTTAAGATGGTTTATTATTTCATCGTGCAAAGAATTAAGATGATGAGTTGAAAGAGAAGGAGTTTCTCCGCTTTTTTTCATTCGATGCAACTTTTTCTCAATTTCTAGCAAATAATCTTCACTTATTAAATTTTCTTTAGTGGGTTCCTTCTCTCTTAGAATATTATAAAGCATCCTTTCTTCTATTTCAGGTAAAGTACTTTCAAATGTCTCTTGTACGTCTCTAAAGTACTCAACGTTCTCAAGAAGTGATGGATTTATCCCCCTTACATCAGCAGGGACAAAAAGAAAAGAAACAATTGTTTTTTTACTTTTCTCCTCCCGCATTTTTTTATTTAATTTCCCTAAAGAATTAATAAAAATATCAATTCCTTTTGCCCTCAGCTCGTTTCTACCAATAATAAAATAGAAAAGGGTTTCCTCAAGATCAAAAGTATAATAGGGGAAAAAATAGGAAGCCACAAAGTTTCTTAAATTCTTTCTCTGTATCCGATGTTTGACAACAATATCTTCAAAGCTCAAAAACTTTTCAATATCAAGACCATTGGGCAGTATTATATCTGGTTTCCTATCAAGAAACCTTTCTGCTTCAATGCCCGTTATTTCACTTACTGTTGTAAAGACATCTGCCTCTTTAGCGGCAACTTTTTCAATAGAATGTTTTTGGAAAACACCATATTTTTTCGCTTCCTCATCAGGAACAATTTTATCAAAAAGCTTATAGAAATTAATACTGTGAAAAGCAAGGGTTCTTCCTAAGCTTGTAGCATGAGTAGTAAATACTGTTTTTAGATTTGCTTTTTTCCCTTTCAGATAAAGAAGGCCCGCACCAGAAAGCCACTCATGAAAATGGGCAACAATTTTTTCGTTTTCCATTTCAGAAGAAATTTCACGAATTAACCTTCCAGCAGCATAAGACCAACAGACAGGTTCGTTAAAATCATACCCAGCATGAAGCGAGTCAACCTCAAAATTATCCCACATTTCCTTTTTAATCTCGTCTACTTTATAAAAATAATCACTAAAATCAATCAAGATTGTAGAAGGTTTTCCCTTAACAAGCCATTTTCCATAATGAAGGCGAAGACCCTCTTCTTCTAATTTCAGAAAAACTTTTTTAAGATCAGCAGGTGGTGCTTCTTCTTTAAATTCACCTCTCGCTTTATCACGATAATAAGGTCCTATCAGAAAGTATTTATCATCATAGTAGTCAGTCATTTTATCTGCCTTAGATTCCAAAACACGATAAATTCCTCCTACTCGATTACATACTTCATACGAAACTTCAAATATCTTATCACATAGTGGAATAACTTTTTCTGATTTCTTCATAGTAATTTATTTATTTTTTCTTAATAGTTTTTTTTCTTCTATTCTTAATTTAAAGTCGCTTAGCGCGTTACTAAAAAAGATAAAGGCATCATAAGGTGATTTATAGGGGCTAAAGTATCCGTGAACAGTACCATCCCCCATCCCCTTTGTGCTCATATAATAAACTTGGTCCGATGTTTGAAACTTTCTCCAATGTTCTGTGATTTCTGTATCATTTAAAAATAAAACGTCTTCTTCAAGCTGGTATAGTTTTTCTAACGCCTCCTTTTGCATTTCATTTCCGGTCCAAGCAGAAAGATCGCGTTCCATGTCTGCCCAAGAAGTAATATTTGGTACATCGATTTCGTCTCGTACAACGTATCGATTAATGCTTTCTGATAATGTAGAAAAATCGTTATCTTTATTTTCCAGAATCTCCTCTGGTAGCTTTTCTAGAAATTTAAAAATTCCAGTATCATCCCACTGATGTTCTCCAAATGTTTCGTAATCCATAAAAAGATTAACTACTTCTCCGTTTCCGTTAATATCAGAAATCCATTTTGCATATTTTTCTGCGGTTAACGGATATTCTTTCCAAGATCTTTCGGAAAAACGAAATGCAATATCATCAGAAAGTCTATAATTTTTTAAAAAAAGTTTAATCTTTGAATCTTTTGGTTTGTATAAAAAATTAGGAGACCTCCATCCTAAAATATGATCTACTCCCTCTCCTAAGATACCCTCAAACCCCATTTCTTCAGCTTGTTTTGCAATTTCATTGCTGTATGCAAGTTCTGTGCAACGGAAAACTTTCGGTTTTACAGAAAAGAGTTCCTTAATTTTTTCCATGTTCATCTCCACCTGCTTTTGAAACTCTTTTTTAGAATATAAAAAAGAAAGGGAATGATAATAAGTTTCTCCTAATACTTCAACGCGCCCCGTACTTACGAGGTCTTGAAAATTTTTTAATGCTTCTTTTGAGTACTTCTCCATCTGTTCTAATACAGTACCAGAAAAAGAAAAAGTAAAGCGGAACTGAGGATGTTTTTTTAATAACTTAAATAAAAGTTTGTTTGTTGGAATATAGGATTTTTTCGCGACTTTTTCCATTATAAATTGATTATTCAATTCACTTTTTTCTTCTGATTCAAAGTAGTTTTTGTCTTTTCCAATATCAAGGAATCCATACTTTTTTATTCTGTATGGCTGGTGTACTTGGAAATAAAAACAAACTGAAGGCATCTTTACAAATTATTATAAATTTTAATACATTTTTCTGCCGCTTTTTCCCAGGTAATACTAGATACCTCTTTTCTGCCATTTTCTTTCAAGCAGTAAGAAAGAGGACCATAGTTTAAGACAGCCAGCACTTTATTGGTCATATCATCAACATCCCAAAAATCAGTTTTCAGCGCATGTGAAACAACTTCTGAAACCCCTGATTGATTTGAAATCAGTACCGGTGTTCCGCTTGATATCGCCTCAAGAGGAGTAATTCCGAATGGTTCTGATACAGAGGGCATTACAAATAAATCTGCCAAACTGTAAACCTCTTGGAGCTCCTTTCCTCTTAAAAATCCTGAAAAAAGAACTCTGTCTGATATTTTCATTTCTGCTACTTCTCTAACAAGATATTCCTGCATATCTCCTGAACCGGAAATAACAAAGTATATGTCTTTGTTAACATCGCAAATCTTTTTCGCAACTTTTATAAAATAATCTGGCCCTTTCTGAAGTGTAAGTCTTCCCACAAAAAGAACTATTTTCTTCCCTGCTTCTTTAATTTTGTGTACATTTTCTGACAAAGTTTCTTTATCACTAAAGTCAATGCCATTATGAACAACTTCTATTTTATCAGAAGAAATGCCGTAACTATTTATAATAATATTCTTTGTATAGTTGCTAACTGCAATAACCTTGTCTGCTCTTTCCATCCCCTCTTTCTCTAGAGCATAAACTAAACTATTAGTTCCAGCCCCTCCACACCGATCAAATTCTGTTGCATGAACATGAACAACAAGTGGTTTACCACTTACCTCTTTTGCTCTTATTCCCGCTCCAAAGGAAAGCCAATCATGAGCATGAATTATGTCAAAGTTTTCTTTTTTCCCAACTTCTTTGCCAAACTCAGCATAACGAAAAACTTCTTCAACTAGACTGTTACCGTAAATTTCATGATGATAGAAAAGATCAGAAAAATATTTTTTATCGGTTATATATGGATAAAGAGGAGAATTAAAAAGATATGAATCACTACAAAATATATTACCATCAACTATTTTAAGAAAATTTTCTTCTACTCCTTCTAGTCTTCGAGGCAAAACAAAAATAATCTCAGTACCTTTTTTTAGAAGTGCTTTCGCTAATCCGTAACAGGCAACGCCAAGACCTCCACTATTGTGAGGTGGAAGTTCCCAACCAAACATTAAAACTTTTTTCCTCATTTTTCGTATAAATCTAATCTACGAAAATTAGAAAGAAATATCTAAAAGATCTTTTGGTCTTTCAATTAGAAAATCTGGTCTCTCGCGAAGTAAAGCTTTCTTTGAAGAAAGTCCCCACAAAACAGCGACTGTCTTTACTTTAGCTTTTTTCCCCGCTCTTATGTCTCTCACTTCATCGCCAATATAGATAAAAATCCCTCCTTTTCGTTTTAGTTTTTTAATTTCTCTTTCTTTCCCTAATACTCCTGAGGTATTAATAAAATCAAAAAAATTTAAGTTGTTCTTCTCTAAGAATGCTTCAACGTTCTCTTTCGAATTAGATGTTAATATTCCTACTGTGTTTCCCTCATCCTTTATTTTTTTTATTGTTTCTCTTACCTCTTCCTTCACGGTAAGTTTTGAAATATCGTGGTTTATTTCTTTTCTAATTCTTAAGTACAAAAAAAACAGTTTATAAAGGGGAATTTTCATTTCTAAGAAAATCTTTTCAATTCCTTCCTCACGCAATTTTCTTAAAAGATCATCACTAATCTCCTCTTCTCCGCTTTTTTTTAGAAGATGGTTAGTTTTTCTAACAATAATTGGCAAAGTATCAGCAATTGTTCCATCAAAATCAAAACAAAATATTTTCATTTTAGCTTTTTAAATCTCTACTTCCTTTCAGTATATCTTATATTTTTTTTATATCAATCTTTATTTAACAAACTTAATCATTATAACCTCATCCGTTAATCTTTTTTTATACTGTATCTGCTTTGGAATCCTAGCGACTTCTTTAAATCCCATCTTTTTATAGAGTCCTTGAGCCGGCTTGTTATTGGCAAAAACGCTAAGTCGGATAATTTTTGGCGTAACTTTTAGTTCTTTTATGGCCAACTCAATAATTTCTCTGGTCATGTATTTTCCCAATCCGAGACGCCGGTAACCATCAGCAATTCTTATCCCAAATTCTCCTACATGACTTTGAACACCCTCTTTTGTTTTAATATTAACAAGACCTGCAATTTTCCCTTTGTCTTCTGCCACTAAACACACTTCTTTCCCTTTTCTTATTTTTCCTACTTTGCTTGTTGCCCAAGTCTTTTCTTCTTTCGATGTCATCTTCTTATTCAAGCTAATCTTTGCCTCTTCCTCAATAAGTGAGTTTATAAACTTCAAGAAAGCCTTAGATTTTTCAACATCTTTTTTAGAAAACTTCCTAATTTCAATAATTTTACCCTTAAAATCTTTTTTCATATTCCTTATTTAATAAACCCGCCAACTTGACTCTTCCAAAGACTCTCATAGAATCCTTTTTTCTCTATTAATTCTTTGTGTGTCCCCGCCTCAACAACCTCTCCTTTTTCAAAAACAATTATCTGATCTACTTTCTTTATTGTTGATAGCCGATGGGCAATTATAATTGTAGTTGTTTCTTTTGTTAAATTCAACAAAGCTTTTTGAATCTTTTCTTCCGCTAATGTGTCCAAAGAGCTTGTTGCTTCGTCTAGTATAACAATTTTTGACTTTTTAAGCATTGCTCGTGCAATTGCAATCCTTTGACGCTCTCCTCCTGATAACTTTATTCCTCTTTCTCCGACTAAAGAATCATAACCCTTTGGAAGTGTTAAGATAAAATCATGTGCTTGAGCTCTTTTTGCCGCTTCAACAATTTCTGAAAATTCAACATCATCCTCTCCATACCCAATATTTTCCCTAATCGTTCTATGAAATAATGATGGATCTTGAGGAACATAGGCGATATTTTTTCTTAAATCATCCTGTTTAACAGTTGAAATATCTTGTCCATCAATTTTAATCTTTCCACCATCAAGATCCAAGAATCTTAAAATTAATTTAACAATGGTTGTTTTGCCAGCCCCAGATCTTCCGACCAATGCTATTTTTTTTCCTTTTTCAATCTTTAAATTAAAGTTATTAAAAACAGACTCACCATCTTTGTAGGCAAAAGTAACATTTTCGAAGTCAATATCGCCTTTCTCAATTATCATTTTTTCTGCATTTAGTGGGTCTTTTACATCTGGCTCTTTTTCAAAAATATCAATCATTTCTGCCGCGTCAGTTACTGCTGCAGATGCTTTTATAAGACTACGACTAATATTCCAAACAATATTAAAGCAAGTAAGAACATAAACCTGAACAAGAACAATTGTTCCTGCCGACACCAATCCTTTAAGCCACAAATCAACAGCAGCCCAAATTATAATTATATTAAAAATTCCAATAATAATGCTCTGGTACATGCCATTCCAAAAAGAAAGTTGCATCCAAGCTCTTGTTCTCTTTTTCTCTTCGCTATCTGTAACACCCTCAAATGTTTTTTGTTCTTTTTTACTGCTTCCAAACATCTTTACTGTAAGAATATTGGTAATAATATCAGCATACATTGAGGTTGTTTTTGTGTCGGCTTTTGCACTTTCCAAGCTTTTTGGAATCTGCCAATTAACCATAAATTTTACTAAAACCCCATAAAGAATAAGCCAAAGTAAAAAAATAAATCCCAGTGTCTTTGACTCATTAAAAAGAACCAAAAGAAGACTAAGAAGTGCTATTCCGTTCATCCAGACATGGAAAATTATCTGGTCATGTAACGTTTCAAAAGAGCTGACGAAACGCTTTGTTTTTGCCACTAGTCCTCCGACAAAAGCATTAGAAAAAAAGACGTAAGAGTGGTTTTGTAGCTTTCTCAAAGAATGATCATAAAGCTCCTTCATGACCTTGCTCTGCATATCAACTATAAGATAGTCAGAAATTCTAAACAGAATATTGTATCCCAAAATTCCAAGAATGAGAGTTAAAAGAAGCGTCATTAATCTTTCAGTAGCATTTTCAGGATTTTCTGTAACAATATTAATTATTCCTTTATAAACCAAAGGAACTAAGATAGTAGTTCCTAGTATTCCTCCTGCATATCCAATAAATATGATTACTTGGGAAAAAACACGCTTTCTTAAAAACGGAAGGTAATATGAAAATATTCTAAAAATATTCATTTTGGTTTCTAAAATAAAAGATACCAGCTCTGCTGATTTAATTCATTATAATAGGAAAAAATAAAAACTCAAATAGTCTTTAAAAAAAGTATAAATTATGTTAAAAATAAAAATATGAAAAGAAAAATACTAATCGCCGCTGCTCTACCATATGCAAACGGATCATTACACTTTGGACACATTGCTGGTCTTATTGGATCAGATGTTTTAGCACGTTACTTTAGATTAAAAGAAGATTCTGTTTTATATGTTTCTGGAAGTGATTGTTACGGAACACCAATCGTTTTTGAGGCTGAAAAAAATAATGTTCATCCATCAGTAATCGCAGATAAGTATCACGATGAATTTATCAAAACCCTTATAACCGGACTAAATTTCTCTTACGATTTCTTTACAAAAACAACTTCTTCTTTTCATGCAGAAACAGTCCAAGAAATATTTCTAAATCTGTACGAAAAGGGATTAATTTATAAAAAAACAGAGGAACTACCATATTGTGAAAATTGTAAAAAATTCCTTCCTGATCGCTATGTTGAGGGAGAGTGTTATCTTTGCCACTTTGATTCTGCCAGAGGCGATCAGTGTGACGGTTGTGGTAGTTTGATGGAAACAAAAAAGATAATTAATCCAAAGTGTAAACTTTGCAAACACTCTCCGGTTTGGAAAGAATCTGAACACTTTTTTCTTAAACTTTCTCATTTTGAAAAAGAATTAAAAAATTGGGTAAAAAATAGCGACGGATGGAGATTAAACGCAAAAAACTTTACACTCCAATTTCTAAGCGACGGTCTTCATGATCGCTCAATAACAAGAGATACAAGCTGGGGTGTTCCTATCCCCCTAGAAGGATATGAAGACAAAAAAATATATGTATGGTTTGAGGCAGTCTGTGCTTACCTTTCTGCAAGCAAAGAGTGGGCAAAATCAAAAAATACAAATTGGGAAGATTTTTGGAAAAATGAAGATGCTCTTCACTATTATGTACACGGAAAGGACAACATACCTTTTCACTCTATAATCTGGCCAGCAATTCTTCTTGGAAGTGGAAATCTCCACCTTCCAGACAGAATTATATCATCGGAATATCTCACACTAGAAAAAAAACAGTTTTCAAAAAGTAGAAACTGGGCAATTTGGGTAAAAGATTTCTTAAAAGAATTTGATGCTGAAACGCTTCGCTATTATCTAATTATTAATGGTTCAGAAAATTCTGATTCTGATTTTTCCTGGGAAGAATTTTATGCAAAAACAAACAACGAACTAATTGCCAACTTTGGTAATTTTGTTTACCGTACCATTTCTTTCATTGAGAAAAATTTTAAAGATGGTTTTAACTTTCCAGAAATAAGGGAAAAACATTCTCTTGAATTTCTTTCTTTAGCTGAAAAAACATTTTCAGATGTTGCAAAAGAAATTGAGAATACACATTTCCGAAAGGCACTACAGGCTGTCTTTAAATTAATAGATTACGGAAA
>CAYQSS010000011.1:0-14747 GCA_964420305.1 uncultured Candidatus Saccharibacteria bacterium
GTGCAAAATGTTGACTCCAATTCGGCGGAAAACCTCACTCGAGCGAGGTTTTTTGCTTTCCACTAAAGTTACTATGAAAACTAACTTCAAAAACAAAAAAGAGGGAAAGTATCTCTTTTGAAAGAGGTTGGTTTCATTAATTATCTTTGAACAATCTCTTCCATAAAAAGAGATTTTTATTTTAAAAAGGAGGGTAGTTAAGTTTTTACTGATCTTTAAAAATAAAAAGGAGGATTAAAGAATGTATTTGGATGCAGGATGTTATGTGGATATGATAACGCCGTTTCATCCGGGAGGAAAAGTTGATTATCTGGGATTAGAAAAGAATATTAATTTTGTTTCTCAGGTGGCAATCGGAATCTGTTTGGTCGGGATGGCGGGAGAATCACCAACGCTAAGTAATTTTCAGCATAAGGAGGTTCTAAAAAAAGGAACTGATTACGCAAGAAAAGTAGGAGGGAAAAAAATAGCGGTAATTGGTGGTACTGGTTCAAATTCATTGGACGAAGCTTTTGAGTATACCAGAGCTGCAAGAGAGGCAGGATGTGATGGCGTTTTGTTAGTTGATCCTTATTACAACAAACCACCATCAATACAACTAAGAGACAACTATTATAAGGCAATTGCTAAAAAGTTTCCGCTTTTAAAAGTTATTCCTTGCTCTTTTCCTTCGCGAACAGGAACGAAACTTACTCCTGAAGACTTAAGAGACATTGATAGTGGTAATATTTGCGGTGTCTTGCAAGAGATTAAAGATAGCTTTAATGATCTTCGGGAAATAAGAAAAGCATGCCGACCTGATTTTGCAATTTTTTCAATCCAGGATGAGAAAACATTAAAAATTGTAAGAGATGAAGATATTAAAGGTAGAGGAGTTTTCTCGGTTGTAGCAAATATTGCTCCCTTTGCGGTTCAAGAGATGTTAGATTCTTTAGAGGTTCGTAATTTTAAAAAGGCACGCCTTATAAATCGTGCGCTGACATCTCTTTATGATGTGATGAGTATAAAAGTTCCGCGAATGGTTGATAGAAAAGTGATTGTTGACTACTATCCAGTTCCGGTGACGACTAAGACAGTGATGAATCTTTTAGGAATGCCGGCAGGAATCTGTCGTTTCCCGCTCAGCGATCTTCCTCTTTCTGGGAAAAATCAGATAAAAGAAGCTCTAAGAAAGATCTGGATAGAAAATCCCTGGATTTTGGAACCGGTAGAAGAATTTTATAACGTTAAAATGGGAGAAAGGCTCCAATAGATCAGTAAAAGCAAAAGCTGCGGTAAAACGCAGCTCTTTTTTTACCTCTTGACACTTATTTTGCCTTTGTTAGAATGGAATCGGGTCGGAAGGCACGTACTCACAGAATTGGAGTTAACGCTTCCGGCCCTTTTAATTAGAAAGAAAAATGAATGATTTAATAAAGGAAAACATTTCTTTAGAAAAGTACAACACGATGCGTATTGATAGTACTGCAAGATATTTTTTAGAAGTTGAAAAAGAAGAAGACCTAAAAGAAGGAATAAGATATGCGAAAGAAAAGAATATTGACTTTCTTGTTATTGGTGGAGGAAGTAACATTATTTTCCCAAAAAAGTATGATGGCCTTGTTATCCTTCTAAAGATGAAAGATTATTCTTTAGAAGAAAGAGAAGAAAAGATAGTTTTGTCAGCTGAGACTGGCCTTTCTCTTCCTGACGCGGCACTATTAGTAAATGAAAAATTAGGAAAAGGACTAGAGTGGGCAGGAGGTGTCCCAGGAACTATTGGTGGAGCAGTGAGAGGGAATGCAGGCGCTTTTGATGACTTTATGGCGGATTGTATTTTAGAAGTAGAGGCGTTTAATACAGATCTTTTTCAGAAAGAGGTTTTTAAAAATAAAGAGTGCCAGTTTGCATATCGTGAGAGCATTTTTAAAAAGAAGAAAAACTATATTGTACTAAGGGCAGTTATGGAATTTTCTAAAAAAGAAAAAGATGATGGAGTATTTGAAAAGTATCTAAATTATCGTAAAGAAAATCATCCAGAAGAGCCTTCTGCTGGTAGTGTGTTTAAAAATCCCGTGGTAGATGATGTTTTTTATGAAAAATTCGAAGAAACAAAAAAGTTTAGAAATTTAGGATTTATTCCGGTGAGGTTTTTAATTGAGAGCTGTGG
This sequence comes from uncultured Candidatus Saccharibacteria bacterium, assembly GCA_964420305.1. Lineage (GTDB taxonomy): Bacteria > Patescibacteriota > Minisyncoccia > Minisyncoccales > PWPS01 > PWHW01. Next base: position 2,150 of record CAYQSS010000011.1, read on the forward strand.
TCTTCAAGGAGAAAAGAGAGGAGGGGCAAAGATATCAGAAAAACACGCAAACTTTATTATCAACGAAAAAAATGCAACACAGGAAGATATCAAAGAATTGATATCACTAATTAAAAGGGAGGTAAAATCACAATTTGGCATTGATCTATTTGAGGAAGTTGAGGTAGTTTGATTATCGGGAAATATCTGCTAAAATAACTTGCAAATTACTATTAATTAAAAAGGAATATGGAAGTAAATATTAGAGCAAAAAACATCGAACTTACTCCTCATCTAAAGGACTATGCAGCGAAAAAGCTTCTTTCTGCTTGTCGATTTATTCCTACTCTTCTTCAAAAAGAAATTGAAGACAAGGAACAGGTTGGAAGAGAGGTAAAAAGAGTTGTCTTGGAGGTAGAAATTGAAAAGGTGACTGGAGAAGAAAAAGGAAGAATCTTTAGAACCGAGGCACAGATGATTCTTCCAGGGAGAGTAATAAAAGCAGAAGATGTTGCAGAAACGGTGAAGGCATCAATTGATGAAGTAAAAAATGAACTCCAAAGACAAGTAAAAGAATATAAAGAGAAGATAGAAACTTCTAGGAAAAAAGGAGGGCAGATGGCGAAAAAAATGAGAAATTAATTTTTTAATACGGTGTCTTTTTTAAAGAAAATATTTGGCGACCCCAATGAGAAATATCTAAAAACAATTGAACCTCTTTTATCTGAAATTAATGACATTGAGAAAGAGTTTGAAAGTCTTAGTGAAGAAAAGGTAAAAGAGAAGTCTTTGGATTTGGAAAAAAGAGCAAAAGAAGAACCACTGGATAATATTTTAGTGGAGGCCTTTGCTTTGGTTCGTGAAGCATCAAAAAGAACACTAAATCAAAGACATTATGATGTTCAAGTTCTAGGAGGAATTGCTCTGCATCAAGGAAGAACAACGGAAATGAAAACAGGAGAAGGGAAGACTCTTTCAGCAACACTCCCTGTTTATTTAAATGCTTTAGAAAAGAAAGGAGTTCATGTTGTTACAGTAAACGATTACCTTGCACGTAGAGATACAGTTTGGATGGGGCAGATTTATTATTATCTAGGACTTTCTGTCGCTTGTATTAATGATAGACAGTCTTTTATCTATGATCCAGAATATAAGTCGGGTGATGAGAAAAAAGATGAAACAAGAGATACTCTTGGTTCTTTTTATATCGAAGAAGATTTTTTAAGACCCTGTAGTAGGAGAGAAGCTTATCTTGCAGATATTACTTATGGGACAAATAACCAGTTTGGTTTTGACTATCTCCGAGATAATATGATTCTTAGACTAGAAGATAAAGTACAAAGAGGGTTTAATTATGCGATTGTCGATGAGGTAGATTCGATTTTAATTGACGAAGCGAGAACTCCACTTATCATTTCTGTTCCTGAAGAAGGAGAAGAGTTTGAAAGTAAAATGGAAATGTATAAAGAGTTTTCTCGTATTGTTCCTCAACTTAAGGCGGGAGTTGATTACGAGGTTCATGAGAGAGAGAAATCGGTAACCCTTACCGAAGAAGGGATAGAAAGGGTAGAAAAGATTTTAGGAATAGAAAATATCTATGACGATAAGGGAATGAACTCTGTTTATTATCTAGAACAAGCGTTGCGTGCTCAAGCAAAACATCCTGAAACGAAAAAACCACTTTATGAAAGAGATGTAAACTATGTTGTTAAAGACGGAGAGGTTATTATCGTTGATGATTTTACCGGGAGACTGATGCCGGGCCGAAGGTGGTCTGGTGGTCTTCACCAAGCGATAGAGGCAAAAGAAGGAGCCAGAGTGAATCCAGAATCAAGCACGATGGCTAGCGTTACTTTTCAAAATCTCTTTCGAATGTATAAAAAGATTGCTGGAATGACCGGAACGGCAACAACTTCTGCTGAAGAATTTTTTAAAGTTTACGGGATGGAAGTGGCAGTAATTCCAACTCATCGTGAGCTTATTCGTAAATCACTTTCTGACTTAGTTTATAAAACAGAGAAAGCGAAGTTTATTGCCGTGGCAGAAGAGGTAAAAAAGAGACACGAAAAGGGACAGCCGGTTTTAATTGGTACGGTTTCTATTGAAAAAAATGAAATGCTTTCGAAGATACTAAGAAGATCAGGTATTCCTCACGAAATTTTAAACGCTAAAAACCACGAAAAAGAAGCAGAGATTATTGCTCAGGCGGGGAGAAGGGGGGCGGTAACTGTTGCAACGAATATGGCAGGAAGGGGAGTTGATATAATCTTAGGTGGTAATCCACCAGATAAAAAAGAGACAGAAGAGGTTTGTAAACTAGGAGGACTTTTTGTTTTAGGAACAGAACGTCACGAGGCAAGAAGAATTGATGATCAACTTCGTGGAAGGTCGGGGAGACAAGGAGATCCAGGTGAGAGCCAGTTTTTTGTATCACTAGAAGACGACCTGATGCGTATTTTCGGAGCAGACAGAATAAAATCACTAATGGAGAGATTTAATCTTCCCGATGATATGCCAATTGATGCAAAGTATGTTTCAGGGATTATCGAATCTGCACAAAAAAGAGTTGAAGGACACCACTTTGATGCGCGAAGGCACGTTTTACAGTACGATGAAGTTCTTTTTAAGCATCGTGAAAAGTTTTATGAATTAAGAAATGATGTTTTAAAAAGAGCAGAGATAGAGGACAGAGAAAGTGAAAACAGTTTGCGTTTTTACATTCTTAGTCTTTTTGAAAAACACGAAAGAGAAAAAGAAGAGTATTTGAAAAAAGAAGAAGAAATTGAAAAGAGTGAGATGAACAGAATTGAACGTTTTGTAATTTTAAGAACGATGGATTTTCTTTGGAAAGATCATTTAACGATGATGGACGAACTGAGAGAAGCAGTAAAACTTAGAGCGTACGGACAGAAGGATCCACTTACCGAGTATAAAAGAGAAGGACATCGTGCTTTTCGAGAATTAATGGTTATTATCGAAACAGAGATCATTGAAAGAATTTTAAAGGTAAGTGTTGTTAAACAAAAACCGGCAACGTCAAGAATTGTCATCCGTAGGAACGTTGATCTGAATGAAAAAAAACCGCAGGAGAAAAATATCGGGAGAAATGATCCCTGTTACTGCGGAAGCGGGAAAAAGTTTAAAAAGTGTCACGGTAGAAGTTGACAAAAAATAAAAAAGGTGTCATATTACTGGTTATGAAAACAAAATATATTACTTTAATTTTATTTTTAATTCTCATATTTTTTTGTTCTGTCCTTACTTTTCCTGTTCAATTTAACCGGACTGTAGGCGTTGTCAATGAGAAATTACCATTTAATCTTCCTTATTTAGAAGAGAAGGATTTTGTCTTTGGCCTTGATTTGCAAGGTGGAGCATATCTTTTATACCAAGCAGATTTTGAAGGAGTTCCTGCGGGAGAGAAGTTACAACGGATGGAAGGACTTCGTGATCTTATTGAACGTCGTGTTGATCTTTACGGAATCGCAGAGTCTTCGGTTCAGATAAGAGGAGAAAGGTTAGCAGTAGAAATACCTGGAGCACATGATTTAGATAAAGCAATTGATATTATCGGCGAAACTCCTTTTTTAGATTTTAGAGAAGTTTCTCCCGAAATGGTAGAGTTGCAAGAAGAGAAAATAAAAGAAATTGCTCTGTACTTTGAAAAAGAAGTTGAAGATCTTACAACACAAGATTTGCTTGCTCTTGAAGAAACAGAAATAGAAAACTGGGAGATAATCTTTGAAGATCCTTATATCCCCACAGATCTTACTGGAAGACATCTTGAGAACGCCAGGGTTTCGATGCATCCGGTTACCCAAGACCCGCTTATTTTACTTACTTTTAATAAAGAAGGGGCGGATCTTTTTGAAGAAATTACAGCACGTAATATTGGTAAACCGGTTGCCACTTTTCTCGACGGTGTTCTTTTGCAGGAAGCAACGGTGCAAGAAAAGATTTCTGGTGGGGAAGCACAGATTACAGGAGGCTTCTCAATTGAAGAAGCATATAATGTTGCAAGAGACTTACGTATCGGAGCACTTCCGGTGCCAATTGAGCTTATTTCACAGCAAAGCATCGGTCCAGCACTTGGCGAAGATTCTTTGGCAGTTTCTTTAAGAGCAGGAATGTTAGGAATGCTTTTTGTTGCCGCTTTTATGATTTTTGCTTACCGATTGCCAGGACTTCTTTCGGTGCTTTCACTTGTAACATACATAGTTTTTGTAGTCTTTCTTTTTAAGATTGTTCCGGTTACCTTAACTCTTTCTGGAATTGCAGGGTTTATTCTTTCTATCGGAATGGCAATCGATGCAAATATTCTTATTATCGCTAGGATGAAAGAAGAGATAAAGGATGGAAAGAGTGTTCTAAAAGCGATAGAGGAAGGATATAAGAGGGCTTGGTCTTCGATTAGAGACGGGAACATTACAACGTTGATGGTGGCAATTATTCTTTTCTTTATTACTACGAGTTTTGTCCGTGGATTTGCCGTTACTCTTATTTTAGGAATATTAGTCAGTCTCTTTTGTGCAATGATTATTAACCGTCTATTTTTATCTTTTTTTGAGGAAGGAAAGATTTCAAAGATAAAAGACTTGTGGTTATAAAAATATGAAATTTGAATTTACAAAATATAGAAAATTTTACTACGGCATATCTCTGCTTTTTATTATCGTCAGTCTTTTTTCGATTGTTTTTCTAGGAGTTGTTCCAGGAATAGAATTTGCTGGTGGAAGCGTCCTTGAAGTTGAGTATGACGGAGAAAGGCCAACACTAGAAGAAATGAATAACAGTCTTCGTGGACTGGGAGATTTTAATGTTCAACCGCTTGGTGCAAACGGATATCTGATAAGAACAAGCAGTTCGGATGAAGAGATGCATCGTAGCATTATGAGTGCGCTTACTGGTGCAGAAGAAAAACAGTTTGAATCTATCGGTCCGGTTGTTGGAGAGGAATTAAAGAACATGTCTTTCTTTGCGATACTTATTGCCTCGCTTTTGGTTATCATTTATATCGCGGTGAGTTTTAAAGAAGACGATGGTTCTATATCTTCAGCAAAATATGGATTAATTGCTACGGGACTTGCCTTTTTACATGATGTTTTAATTATTCTCGGTATTTTTTCCATCTTAGGATATCTTTACGGAGTTCAAGTTACAATCCCTATCGCAGTGGCGCTACTTACTACTTTAGGATATTCGATTAACGATACTGTTGTTATCTTTGATCGTATCAGAGAAAACTTAAGAAAAAACAGAAGCGGAAGAGAAAGCTTGGAAAAAATAGTAAATGACAGCTTAAATGAAACAATAGGAAGATCATTGGGAACATCACTGACAACATTTTTTGTTCTCTTTTCACTTCTTATCTTGACTGGATCAACCCTGTACTACTTTGTTCTTGCCCTTATCTTAGGAATTATTATCGGAACCTACTCATCAATCTTTCTTGCTGGTCCACTAGTTTTGGACTGGAATAGTTTGACTCGAAGAAAGAAATAAAGTATAAATTAGAAGTAGTATTATTCTCTAAAAAAGTTAAAAATATGCTTGAGTATAATAAAATTTGCGAAGAGCTCTTAAAAACTCTTTCAGAAAGAACAAAAACGATTATTATAAGACGTTTTGGTCTTTTTGGTAATGAGAGAGAAACTCTTGAATTTATTGGGAAAGAGCATGGAATCACTCGAGAGAGAGTGCGCCAGGTTGAAAGAGACGGAATAAAACAAATTAAAAAGAAACTTGGTGAGTACGAAGATGTTTTTTCATTTTTTAATAAAGAACTTGAGGGATTTGGAGGACTCAAAAAAGAGGATCTTTTTGTTGATAATTTTTTAGAAGAAGGGACTTGTCGGAACTGCATAATTTTTCTTTTAACAGTCAGTGATAATATTGTAAGATTTTCAGAGAACGATGAAACTTACTCTTTGTGGGCGAAAAATAAAGAGGCAGTAGAAAGAGCAAAAGAAGTTATTGATGAGGTTTTTTCTCAACTGAAAAACGAGAAAAAATTAAGGAGCATTAAAGATCTAAAAGTAGAGATTGAGGAAACAACTCTAAAATCATATTTGGAAATATCAAAGAGGGTAGTCTCTAATAGTGAAGGACTCTATGGTCTTTATAGCTGGCCAGAGATAAATCCAAAAGGAATAAAGGATAGAGCTTATCTGGTGTTGAAAAAAACTGGAAAGCCACTTCACTTTCGTGATGTTGCTAAAGCGCTTGGTGAGAAAGCAAACCCACAAACAACACACAACGAACTAATTAAAGATTCGAGATTTGTTCTTGTTGGAAGAGGGGTTTATGCATTATCCGAATGGGGATATGTTCCTGGAGAAGTAAAAGAAGTTATAAAAGAAATCTTGATAAAGGAAGGAGCGTTAGAAAAAAATGAAATAATTTTGAAGGTAGAGGAACAGAGAATAGTAAAAAAGAACACAATCATTCAGAATTTAAGCAATAAAAAGTATTTTATAAGAACTCCTGATGGCAAATATACCGTCGCTTAATGAAATATTTTTATACCAGCTCAATTTACTTGATGGAATAGGTCCTGTATTGCAGGATGTGTGGCAGCTTTTTTGGGCATGGGGGTGGATTTTTCTACCCTTTTTTTTGTGGCCGATTGCAGTAGAGCAGTGGTTTTTCTGGAGAAACGGTCTGTGGGATGACGCTAACAACAAACAGATCTTACTTGAAGTGCGTATTCCGGGCGAGATTATAAAGCCGATGAGGGCGATGGATGTTCTTCTTTCTGGTGTGTGGCAACTTTACGGACCACCAAACTGGTTTGAGGAGTGGTGGCTCGGACAGTTCGATCTGTCATTTTCTCTTGAAATAGCAACGATTGATGGAGTGCCACACTTTTTGATTCGTATACCGGAAAAGCAACGGGTGATGTTTGAACAACACATTTACGGGCAGTACCCAGAAGCAGAAATTTTTGAGGTAGAGGACTATACAAAGCTAGTTCCAAAAAATATTCCAAGTGATAGATGGGACATCTGGGGGACAGATTATACGATGCCCAAAGACGACTCTTATCCTTTAAAAACCTATCGTAATTTTGAGACGGAAAAGGAAGTTGATGAAGAGAAGCGCATTGATCCGATGTCTTCTTTGATGGAAGGACTGAGTAAGCTTGAAGAGGGGGAGCAGATTTGGATCTGTATCAAACTTACTCCGGTTACTGGGGATACAAGTGATTTTTATGACAGGTCAAAGAAAACTTACGAAAAGCTAGCCGGGAGAAAAGAAAAGGCACCACCGGTACCACTTATCTATCAGATACTCTCAACTATTACTGGTTATCCTAAAATTAAAGAAGAAAAAGGGGGAGATGAAATTTATCCAGCAGAGATGAAGCTTACCCCTGGTGAAAGAGCGACATTAGAGGAGATTGAGAATAAAAGAAAAGATAATGTTTTTAATGCTCTTGTTCGTTACGTTTATGTTGCAAGAAAAGATAAGTTTTCTGTATCAAAGCGGATTAAGATACCGATGAGTTACTTTAATCAGTTTAATAATCCTAATCGTGGATTTATGATTCCTCTTTCATCAACAATAACCAAAGTAAAACAAAACTGGTGGGATTGGTTTTGGATGATTGATAAAAGACTTTATATTAAAAAAAGAAAAATGTTTCGTAGCTACTGTCGAAGACTTCCATCTTCTTATCCATTGTCGGTAAAAGGAGAAACATTTACGCTAAGCACTGCAGAAGTTGCTACTTTATATCATTTTCCATCAAGGTCAACGTCTCCTTCTTCAGTTATTCCAAGAGTTGAGTCAAGAAAGAAAGAGGCGCCACATAATTTACCAATAGAATAAACATGGATAATAATATAACATTTTTTGGAAATACTAACTTCCGGAATGAAAAAAAGAAGTTTGGTATTCGGCGTGATGATCGACGTCGTCATTTTTATATCATCGGGAAGACCGGGATGGGTAAAACAGCTCTTGTTGAGAATATGGCCATGCAAGATATTCAAAATGGAGAAGGGATAGGATTTATTGATCCGCACGGCGAGGCAGCAGAAAATTTATTAAGCTATGTGCCGGAAAGTAGAATTAACGATGTGGTTTACTTTAATCCAGCAAATATGGAGAGAGTGATAGGGTTTAACGTGATGGAGAAGGTTGATCAAGACTATCGCTATCTTGTTGCTTCGGGATTGATGGGAGTATTTAAGAAGATCTGGCCTGATGTTTGGTCGCCTCGAATGGAGTACATTTTAAATAATACTATTTTAGCGCTTTTAGATTATCCAAACTCTACTTTGCTTGGAATAAACCGCATGATGTCTGATGCGGAGTTTCGTAAAAAAGTAATCGAAAAAGTAACTGATCCAGTTGTAAAATCCTTTTGGACAAAAGAGTTTTCTTCTTGGAGTCAGCAGTATGCGACAGAAGCTGTTGCTGCAATTCAAAACAAGGTTGGTCAGTTTACATCAGTTCCTCTTGTAAGAAATATTATTGGGCAGGTCAACTCAACAATTGATATGCGTGATATTATGGATAACAAGAAAATATTTATCGCTAATCTGTCTAAAGGAAGGATTGGAGAAGATAATTCGATGCTTTTAGGAGCACTGCTTATCACAAAACTGCAACTTGCGGCGATGGAGAGAGTAAATATCGAAGAAGAAGAGAGAAGCGATTTCTATCTTTATATCGATGAATTTCAAAACTTTGCTACGCGTTCTTTTGTAAATATTCTCTCTGAGGCAAGAAAGTATCGTTTGGCACTTATTTTAGGTCACCAGTACATCGGACAGCTTGATGATGAAGATAAAAGTTCTCAGTTGCGTGATGCAATCTTTGGTAATGTTGGAACAATCGTTACTTTTCGTGTTGGAGCAGAAGACGCCGAATTTTTAGAAAAAGAGTTTACGCCAAGTATTTTTATTGAAGATATGATTAATCTTCCTAAGTATAATATCTACACAAAACTGATGATTGATGGTATCTCAGGAAGGCCTTTCTCTGCAGAAACTTTGCCACCAATTAAAAAACAAGAAAAAGAAATAAAAGAGAAAATTACTCGGGTTTCGGGAGAAAGATACGGAACGGACAGAAAGAAAGTAGAAGAAAAGTTGTCACGTTGGCTTGGTGAGTTTCAAGAATCAGCAACGAAAAAATCAAATACTACAAGTAGCAATCAGGAGCTCTATGACGCGCAGTGTTCAAAGTGTGGGAAAAAGACAAAAGTTCCTTTTCTTCCCGACGACTCGCGACCTGTTTTTTGCAAAACATGTAGAAAGAATTTGAAGAGCAAGAAGGAAGAAAAGAAAGAGCCATCATTAAAAGAAGCACTAAGAGAGGCGAAAGGAGAGAAGGAAGAAAAAAATGTTAGTAACCTAAAACAAGCGCTACGCGATGCCTTCAAAAAGAAAAACGATTAAAGAAGTGGATGTTAAAGGAAGGCGAGTTTTGGTTCGTTGTGATTTTAACGTTACACCAGAAGAAGACGGTAGTATTTCTAATGACTTAAGAATTAGACAAGCGATACCAACAATAAAATATTTACTAAAGAAAAAATCAAAAGTTATTCTTCTTAGTCATTTTGGGAACAAAAAAGAGAGCATCTCTCCGGTCAAAGAAGTTTTGGCAAAACTTCTAAAAAGAAAGGTTAGTTTTATTAACGACTGCGTGGGAGAAAGGGTTGAAAAAAAGGTAAGTGAAATGAAAGAAGGAGACATTTTACTTCTTGAAAATGTGAGGATGTATGACAGTGAAAAAGAAAACTCACTAGAATTTGGGAAAAGATTATCTTTGCTTGCTGAAGTCTATATCAACGATGCTTTCTCTGTTTCACACCGTGATCACGCTTCGGTCACTAAACCGCCTCTTTTTTTACCATCGGCAACTGGATTTTTAATGGAAAAAGAAATTTCAGTTTTAGATAAAGTAGTAAAAAACCCCAAAAGGCCTTTTGTTGCAATTATTGGTGGTGCTAAGGTAGAGTCCAAGATACAAGCAGTAAATTACTTTTTAGAAAACGCTGATCACGTTCTTTTGGGGGGGAAGATTGCTAACATGGTGCTCATCGTCCGTGAAATTGCTTCAAACCTTCCTTGGCCAGATAGCGAAATGATAAAGACCGTAAAACAAATTGATTATACTTCTCCAAAGTTGCATATTCCGGTTGACGTTATCGCTTCACTAGATAATACTGGCGAAAAAGAAACAAGAGAAACTGGACCGGGTAAGGTTGGAAAAGAAGAAGACATCTTTGATATTGGTAAGGAAACGATAAGACTTTATGGAGATATTATTAAAGAAGCAAAAACAATAATCTGGACTGGGCCACTTGGTTTTTCGGAAAAAGAAGTTTTTGAAAATGGAACGAAAGAGGTAGGAAGATATATGGTTAAGAATAGAAAAGCACTCACGGTTATCGGGGGAGGAGATACAAATAAAGCTTTTCTGAAGTTTAATCTTTTTAAAAAAGTGGACTTTGTTTCTTATGGGGGAGGAGCAATGTTAACCTATATTAGTAAAGGACCGATGCCGGGAATTGTTGCACTAGAACAATGAAGAATTTAAAAAAAGTTGCCAAAAGAATAAAGGACGCAGTAAAAAACAATGAGAAGATTGTTCTTTATTGTGACGCAGACTTGGATGGAGTAGTTTCTGCGATTGTACTTGAGGAAACAATCAAAGAATTGGGGGGCAAGAGTGTAACTTATGTTTCAAATAGAGATAAGTGGGGGTACGGGCTAAGCAAGAAGGCAGTTTTTGATATGCGAAAAGAAGCACCAGGGATACTTATCTCACTTGATTGTGGAATTAGTAATTTTGATGGGGCAAAAGAAGCAAAAAAGAGAAAATTTGAACTTATTATCATCGATCATCACCAAGTTCTTGATAAACTTCCTTGCGGAGCATTAATTTTAGATCCGATGCAAAAAGGAGACAGGTACCCTTTTAAAAAACTAGCCAATGCTGGTGTTGTTTATAAGCTGGCAGAAGAGATACTAAAAGATAGATTTATTGAAAAGAAAAACAGCTTCCTAGAAATTGTTTCAGTAGCCACGATTGCCGATATGGTTCCCAAGGAAGCAGACAATAAAGAAATTCTAAAAGAAGGATTAAAACTTTTAGAAAACCCTGAAAACGCTGCTCTTTCCCTGCTGAAAAAAGAGTATAAAAAGGAGTTTTTAGATAAAACAGTATCACTGCTCAATGTCTCAAAAGCGAAAGGAAGAACAAACAAAGCTTATCTTTTCTTGAAAGGGAAGAATCTTTTAGAGGAGATGAAAGCTGATCAGCTGAAAAGGAAAAAGAAGATGGAAAAAGAAGAGAAGAGAATCTTTAAGAAGATAAAAGAAGATGATCTGATTATTTTTGAGGAAGGGAAGTTCCCTTCTTGTCTTGCTGGGTCATTGGCATCAAGGGTTATCAGGGAGTATAAAAAACCAGTCTTTTTGTATGTGAAAGAAAAAGATGCCGTACGAGGTTCGGTTCGTGTTCTTTCTGACCAAGATTCGGTAAAAGCGATGGCAAGCTGTAAGAAATATCTTTTATCTTTTGGTGGTCACGCTCCTGCTGCTGGTTTTATTTTAAAAGAAAAGAATATTGAAAAATTTAAAAGTTGCCTTATAAAATACTTTAAAGAAAATTAATTATGAAAAAAATAACTATTTATACAGATGGAGGGTCAAGAGGAAATCCTGGACAGGCTGCTGCGGGAGCAGTTTTCTATAACGAGAAAGGAGAGAAAGTAAAAGAATATGGGAAGTATTTAGGAGATGGTTTGACGAACAACGAAGCAGAGTATATGGCTGCTATCTTTGGATTAGAGAAGTTCAAAGCGCAGTTTGGGAAAAGATTAGCTAAAGAGGCAGAAGTAGAACTTTGTTGTGACTCCGAACTTTTAGTAAAACAGATGACAGGAAAGTACAAAATTGAAAATGCAAAACTACAACCTTTATTTTTAAAGCTTTGGAATCTTTTTTTAGATTTTAAGAAAGTAAGAATTAAAGCTATCTCGCGCAATAAAAATAAAGATGCTGACAGAATGGTTAATGATACTCTTGATAATGAGAAGAAGGCGACTAAACTCTTCTAACGTATTCTCCGGTTTCGGTATTTACTTCTACGACATCGTTTTCATTTACAAATAGGGGAACGTCTAATTTCTTCCCAGTTTCTAAAATAACAGTTTTTGTTCCACCCTCGGCACGATTTCCCTTTACTCCTGGAGGAGCTTCTTTTACAGTAAAACTCATTTTTACTGGGAGAGATATTCCTACAATTTTTTCGTTTAGAGAAACAGTAGTTATTACTGTTTTTTCTTTTAAATATCCTTCTTTCCCTTCCAGTTGTTCTTTAGTTAATTCAAACCTTGAGGACGGGTCGTCTTCTTCATGAAAAACATACTTTTCGCGATTCGCATAAACAAAAATAGCGTTCTCTTTCTCTAACTCTGCCTCTTCTGCTGTTTCTCCTGGATGAAATGTCTTTTGTAATACATTTCCAGTACGAAGATTTTTGAGTTGTGTTTGAACCACAGATTTTCCTCTTCCTTTTACAACGTGGGAGTACTTTGTTACCTCAAAAGGATCATCTCCTAATACAATAATTTTTCCCTTTCTTATCTCGTTGTGTTTTA
>CAYQSS010000012.1:0-13730 GCA_964420305.1 uncultured Candidatus Saccharibacteria bacterium
GGCCTTTTTATTTTTTATAATCATTATTAATAATAAGTTACTTCCTATAAACCGAATATGCAAAAAGTAAAATATTTCGGAAAGAAGAAAATTTCTCTACCCCCTCCCTATCTTTTGAGTCTGCAAAAGGACTCCTGGGAGAACTTTTGGAACAAAAGAATTAAAACAATCTTCCAGGAGGTTTCTCCAATTCGTGATTATACCGGGAAGGAGTGGGAGCTCTATTTTCTTAATTATAAGTTAGGGAAACCAAAGTATGAAAGTGGAAAAGAAGCCAAAGAGAACAACGAATCCTACGAGGCTCCTTTGAAGATAGAAGTAGAGCTGAAGAATCTGAAAACGAAACAATCTAAAAAGCAAGAAGTTTTCTTGTGTGATTTTCCTCTGATGACTGAAAGAGGAACTTTTATTATCAACGGGGTAGAAAGAGTTGCTGTTTCACAACTCATCCGTTCTCCGGGGGCGTTTTTTACTGCGCAGATGATGCGCGGAGAAAAGTGTTACGGAGCGAAGATAATTCCTAATCGTGGAACATGGCTTGAGTTCCAAACAGAACCATCAGGCTTTATTGGCGTAAAGATAGATCGCAGAAGAAAAGTTCCTGCCACAACTCTTTTAAGAGCAATTGGACTTCCGAAGATGGAATATCCTGATTGGAAGGGAGCAACTGATGAAGAGATACTAAAACTCTTTAAAGATGTTGATAAGGGAGAGAAAAGACTGATCGAGAAAACAATTGAAAAAGACTCTTCTAAAAACAGAGAGAGCGCGCTGGTTGAGATATATAAGCGTATCAGGCCAGGGGATGTTGTTACTCCAGAGACCGCAAGAGAACTTGTTGAAAATACATTCTTTAATTTTGAAAGGTATGACTTATCTGAAGTTGGAAGATGGAGAATGTGGCAAAGACTTTCAGAAGTACCAGCGAAAAAAGAAATAGATGTTGATGATAGACTTCTCTATCCAGAAGATGTTGTTGCTGTTTTAAGAGAGATAATCAGAATGAACAACGATCCGAATGCACACGAAGACGAGATAGATCATCTCGGAAATCGTCGTGTAAGACCTTTTACTGAGCTTTTGGAAAATGCTTTGCGTTTGGGATTAACAAGGATAGAGAGAAATATTAAAGATAAGATATCAACAACCGATGTTGCTGGAATTAATCCGGCAAAACTAGTTAACTCAAGACCTTTTGCGGCAGCGGTACAAAGATTCTTTTCCTCTTCTCAAATTTCACAGTTCATGGATTGTGCTAACCCACTTGCCGAACTTGAGCATAAAAGACGTCTTACGGCAACAGGGCCTGGAGGATTAAAGAGAGAAAGAGCGGGATTTGAGGCAAGAGATGTACAACCATCACATTACGGAAGAATCTGTCCGATACAAACTCCGGAAGGACAAAATGTTGGACTTGTAAATCACCTCTCAATCTATTCTAAAGTAAACCGTTATGGGTTTTTAGAAACACCATATTTTAAAGTAGTAAAAGGAAAAGTAAGCGAAGAGATATTTTATCTTAATGCACACGAAGAAGAGAAGTATGTTATTGCTCATGGAGGAATTAGAACCGACGAGAAAGGAAAGATTATCGATGAAAGTGTGGCGGCAAGACTGAAAGGAAAGCCAGGAATATTTCACAGAGATGAAGTGCAGTTTATTGACGTTGCTGCAGAACAACTTATTTCTGTTGCAGCATCGATGATTCCCTTTTTGCAAAATGATGACGCTAACCGAGCGTTAATGGGGTCAAATATGCAACGCCAGTCGGTACCTCTTTTAAATCCCCACGCTCCTCTTGTTTCTACCGGATCAGAAGAAAGAGTTGCTCGTGACTCGGGGCATGCAATTATTGCTAAAGAAGGAGGAAAGGTTACGGAGGTTGATGGAAGCCATATTGTTGTAAAAGGGAAAGAAGAGATATGTTATCATCTTGATATTTATCAAGAAACTAATCAGTATACCTGCTTTCACCAAAGACCGATTGTCAAAAAAGGCGAAGTTGTCAAAAAAGGACAGTTTTTAACTGATGGAGGATCAATAGAAAATGGAAGAGCTGCTCTTGGACAAAATATTCTGGTAGCCTTTATGTCTTGGAGAGGAAGAAACTTCGAAGATGCAGTTATTATTTCTGAAAAGTTAGTTAAAAACGATACTTACACTTCTATTCATATTGAAAACTTTGTTTGTGATGTTCGTGAAACAAAACTTGGACCAGAGGTAACAACCTCTGATATTCCTAATGTTTCTGAGAAAAAGTTGAAAGATTTAGACGAAGAAGGAGTGGTAAGAATTGGTGCAGAAGTTGGACCAAATGATATTTTAGTTGGAAAAATATCTCCGAAAGGAAAGACAGATCTTACCGCAGAAGAAAGACTACTAAAAGCTATTTTTGGAGAAAAAGCAAAGGATGTAAAAGATACTTCTTTGGTCATGGAGCACGGAAAGAGAGGAAGAGTTGTTTCAGTAAAAATATTTAGTCGTGATGAAGGGCATAAGCTTGATACGGGAGTTATAAAACGGATTGAAGTAAAAGTTGCACAGATCAGAAAAATCAGAGCAGGAGACAAGCTTGCTGGAAGGCACGGTAACAAAGGAATTATTTCTCAGGTACTTCCTGAAGAGGAGATGCCGTTTTTAGAAGATGGGACTCCGGTAGATATTATTTTAAATCCTCTTTCTGTTGTATCAAGAATGAATTTGGGTCAGATACTAGAAACCCATCTTGGACTTGCAGCACAGAAAGGTGAGTATATCGCAGTAACTCCTTCACTTTCCGGAGCTACTGTTGAAGACATTCACGAAGAGCTCAAGAAAGAAGGACTCCCAGAAGACGGAAAAATGAGGGTCTTTGACGGAAGAACAGGGAAAGAGCTCCCGAGAAAAATCACTGTTGGCTATATCTATATGATGAAATTAGAGCACATGGTGGAAGATAAAATTCATATGCGCTCTATCGGACCTTACTCACTTATTACTCAACAACCACTCGGAGGAAGAGCTCAATTTGGAGGACAAAGGTTTGGAGAGATGGAGGTGTGGGCTCTTGAAGGATACGGAGCGGCTTACATTCTCCAAGAGATGCTTACGATAAAATCAGATGATGTCCCCGGGAGAGCGGCTGCTTATGAAGCAATACTAAAGGGCGAACAAATTCAAACACCAAACGTTCCAGCGTCTTTTGAACTTTTAGTAGCAGAACTAAAAGCGATTGGCGTAAACGTTGAAGTAAAAAAGAAAATAAAAGAGGTATAAAAATTAAAAACATTTATATATGCGAGTAGAAGATCTTATTGCCATCAGACTAAAACTTGCTTCTCCCGATGACGTTCTAACTTGGTCTCACGGGGAAGTGTTAGAGGCAGAAACCATTAATTATCGCAACCAAAAACCGGAAAAGGACGGACTTTTTTGCGAAAAGATATTTGGTCCAGAAAAAGATTACAAATGTTACTGTGGAAAGTACCGTAAGGTTCGCTTTAAAGGAGTAGTTTGTGATCGTTGTGGAGTTGAAGTAACTAAAGCATCAGTTAGGAGAGAAAGAATGGGACACATCAAACTTGCTTGTCCTGTTTCTCATATCTGGTTTTTAAGAGGCATTCCTTCAAGAATGGGACTTATTTTAGATATCCCAATGAAGAAACTAGAGAAAGTAGTTTATTTTAGCGCATATATAATAACTGAGGTTGATGAAGCTCAAAAGAAGGAGATATTAAAAGATGTTGAAAGGGAATATAAGAAGAAAGTAAAAGAGAAGAAAGAAGAACTTAAAGGAGAGGCACTGGAAGAAGAGATTGCGAAACTTGATAAACAACGTGAGATTGTTCGCGAAGAACTAAAACTAATTAAACCACTAGAAGTTCACTCTGAGATAGAGTATCACCGCCTATCTGTAAAGTATGGCGAGATATTTGAAGGAGGGACTGGGGCTGAGGCGCTAAGAGAAGTATTTGAAAAAGTTGATTTGGGGACAGAAATAGAAAAACTAAACCACGAAAAGGAAAAAACAGCGTCTTCTGCAAAAAGAAAAAAGATATTACAAAGATTAAGAGTTTTCAGGAGAATGAAGAGCGCTGGGATAAGGCCAGAGTGGATGTTTACGACAGTTCTTCCAATCCTTCCCCCAGATCTAAGACCGATCATCCAGCTTGATGGAGGAAGATACGCCTCTTCTGATTTAAATGATCTTTATAGGAGAGTGATTAATCGTAATAACCGCTTGAAATATCTACTTGAGATTAGTGCTCCTGAAGTTATTGTAAGAAATGAAAAGAGAATGCTTCAAGAAGCCGTCGATGCACTTTTAGATAATCAGATGCGCAAAGGTGTTGTAACACAAGCTTCAACTGGAGGAAAAAGACTTTTAAAGTCTTTAGCAGATATGCTCAAAGGAAAACAAGGAAGGTTTCGTCAAAATCTTTTAGGAAAGCGTGTTGATTACTCCGGACGTTCGGTTATTGTTATCGGACCTGATCTTAAGCTTGATCAGTGTGGAATTCCAAAACAGATGGCACTCGAAATATTTAAACCATTTGTTATTTCTCGAATTTTAGAACAAAGACTTGCCTATAATGTACGTGGAGCGTCGCGTCTTATTGAAGAAGGAACTGACGATGTTTGGGCGATACTAGAGGAGGTTGTAAAAGACAGAAAGGTTCTTTTAAACCGTGCCCCTACACTGCACCGCTTAGGTATTCAGGCATTTCAACCAATTCTAATTGAAGGACTAGCAATTCGTCTTCATCCTTTTGTTTGTGAGGCGTTTAACGCTGACTTTGACGGAGATCAGATGGCTGTGCATTTGCCACTTTCAGATAATGCACAAAAAGAAGCAAGAGAGAAGATGATTTCTTCAAAGAATTTGCTAAAACCAGCAACAGGACTCCCGATTGTTTCTCCCTCACAAGATATTATTTTAGGATGTTACTATTTAACAATGGAAAGAGAAGGAGCAAAAGGAGAGGGAAGATATTTTTCAGGTTACTCAGAAGTAGAACATGCTGTAGAAAATGGCGATGTTGATCTACATGCGAAAGTGAAAGTACGTATTGAGGGAGAGCTTCTGGATACTACTCCCGGAAGAGTAATCTTTAGCCGAGCACTGCCAAAAAAGATTTCTTTTCAAAATAAGACGATGAAATCTCGTGAACTGAAGAAGTTGGTTGCTGATATTATTCAAGAGCACAAAGACGAAGAGACGCATCTACTTTTAGATAAAATAAAAGAACTTGGATTTGAGTATGCTACAAAATCCGGAGTTTCCTGGGGAATGGATGATTTGGTAACGCCGAAAGAGAAAGTTCAAATCATGGCTGATGCTGATAAGGAACGAGAAAAAATCGAGAATTACTTTGAACAAGGATTCTTTTCTGAAGAAGAGAAAAAAGACAAAATCATTGAGGTTTGGACAAAAGCGAAAATAGAAATAGAAAAGAGAGTCCCAGAAGCACTTCCTGCAGGTGAGTCAGCATTTATTATCACTGACTCTGGTTCTCGTGGATCTTGGTCACAACCGATACAGATGGCAGGAATGAAAGGACTAGTAGTAAACCCATCTGGTGAAACGATTGAACTACCAATCAAAAGTTCCTATAAAGAAGGGTTTGATGTTCTTGAATATTTCATTTCTACTCACGGTGCAAGAAAAGGAACCGTTGATACTGCTCTTCGTACCGCACAAGCAGGATATCTTACAAGAAGACTTATTGATGTTGCTCACGAGGTAATTGTTAGTGAAAACGACTGTAAGGATGGAGAAGGAATTGAGATGCTAAGAAAGGACGCCGAAGAGATTGATCAGGATTTGCTCTTTAAGATAAACGGAAGAGTTGCTGCTGAAGATATTAAGATCGGAAAAGAAATAGTGGTAAAGAAAGGAGAGGTGATCGCTATGAGAAATGCTAAAAGAATTGCCGAATCTGATATACCAATGGTTAAAGTTAGGTCAGTTTTAAGCTGTAAAACAATAGGAGGAGTATGTGCGAAGTGTTACGGATGGGATTTGGGATTAAACGAGATGGTTCAAAAAGGAGATGCGGTGGGGATTGTTGCCGCTCAGGCTATCGGAGAACCAGGAACTCAACTTACAATGAGAACCTTTCATACGGGAGGTGTTGCTGGGGGAGCAGATATTACTCTTGGTCTTCCTCGCGTTCAAGAAATCTTTGAACGTCGAGTTCCAAAAGGAAAAGCAGAGATATCTGATGTTGATGGGAAGGTTGCTGATATTACTAAAGAAAGAGTAATTAAAATAAAACCGAAAACTGGGAAGAAAAAAACAATTAACTATCAGATAGAGCCAAAGAAAACAATTTTTGTTAAAGTTGGAGACGAGGTTAAAAAGGGTGATCAACTTTGTGAGGGGAATCTAGATATTAACAGGCTTTTTAAACTGAGAGGAAAAGCAGAGGCTCAAAAATATATTCTAAGAGAACTGCAAAAAGTATATGTGTCACAGGGTGTTGATATTCATGACAAACACTTGGAGGTAATTACCAGGCAGATGTTTTCAAGAGTAAGTGTTGTTGATCCAGGGGATAGTTCTTTCACCCCAAAGGAAATGATTGAAAGAGAACACTACTTAGCTGTTAAAAAAGAAATTGAAAAGAAAAAAGGAAAAGCACCAACAGTAGAAGATATACTACTTGGGATTTCGAAAGTTGCTCTTACGACAGACTCTTTCCTTTCTGCCGCTTCTTTCCAGCAAACATCAAAGGTACTCATCGATGCTTGTTTGGAAGGAAAAGAAGATAAACTCCGCGGACTAAAAGAGAATGTAATTATTGGGAAGCTCATTCCATCGGGGACCGGATTTAAGGAAAAACCTGGAAAGTAGTTTTGCTCTACAGAGATTTTTTCATTTCTTTTTTTGTGCTAAAATAAGTTTGTCATGCGTAAAAAGAATAAAAATAATAAAGAGAGAAAGAACAAGGAAGATAATACAGAGAAGAAGACTCTTATCCCAGAAAATATCAAAAGGATTCTTATTGGGATGTTTCTAATCCTTCTGTCTTTGGTTACGATTTTAGGATTTTGTGGGATTGCCGGAAAAGGAGGAGAATGGGCTAATTTACTTTTCGGATTCTTTTTTGGAAAGATGAAAATACTAATTCCTCTTTTCTTTTTTCTTTCTGCTTTAGTCTATTTTCGTACAACATACGAGAATTTTCTCTTACCACTTTTGATATCACTCTTTGCAATTATTACTGGATTTTCTGGTATTATCGCTAGTGTTAGTGATGCGGGAATAATGGGAGAGGCTTTAAGTGGAAGGCCTGGAGGATGGTGGGGAGAGATGATTAGCTCTCCACTAGTTGAGTTTGTTGGTTTTTTTGCAACGCAAGCCATTTTCTTGGTAGGTGTTTTTACTGGAGCAATTATTCTTACAAACTTAGTAAATAGTGATTTTTCTATTTCTGAATTTTTTAGAGAACTTTTTTCAAGAGAGTATGATATCGAACCGTCAACCGTAAAAAGGATTTTTATTTCTCAAGAGAAAAAAGAAGAAGAGAAAAAAGAGGACAAGAAAGAAGAGAAGAAAGAAGAGGATGGAGAAATAAAAAGAAAGGGTGAGAAGAAAAAACTTCTCCCACCCTTGGAGCTTTTACATAACGGAGATGAAGACCCAGATCCGGGAGATACCAGAAGAAACGCTTCAATTATTAAAAAAACATTTGGTGATTTCGATATTGCTGTAACAATGGGAGAAGTAAATATTGGACCGTCGGTTACTCAGTATACTTTAAAACCACAAGAAGGAGTAAAATTGACAAGAATCACCTCCCTTTCTGATGACTTAGCACTTTCCCTAGCGATGCATCCGGTAAGGACAGAGGCTCCTATTCCAGGAAAATCACTGGTTGGAATTGAAGTTCCAAACAGAAGAAGAGCACAAATCACTCTTGGCACTTTGGTGAAAAAGAAAGAGTACTTTGAAACGAGTCCGCTTAGTTTTGTTGTTGGAAAGGATGTGTCGGGAAATCCAATTTACTCTGATCTAGCGAAGATGCCCCATATGCTTGTTGCTGGTTCGACAGGGTCTGGTAAAACAATATTTTTAAATACTTTAATACTTAGCCTTTTGTATAAAAACTCTCCAGATGATCTAAGAATTATTTTGGTTGATCCAAAGAGAGTAGAGTTTTCTCTTTATGCGAACTTACCACACCTTCTAACTCCCGTGATTTATGATGCTGACAAGGCGGCAAATGCACTAGGGTGGCTTATCGGAGAGATGGAAAGAAGATTTAAAGTTTTAGCTGGGGTTGGCTCAAGAAACATATCAAGCTATCGTGAGTTTTGTAAAAAAGATGCGAAGTTAGAACAGATGCCCTATATCATTTTAATCGTAGATGAACTTGCAGACCTGATGGCCAATAAAGGAAATGAAATTGAGGGTGGAATTGTGCGCATTGCGCAGATGGCGAGAGCAGTGGGAATCCATCTTGTTCTAGCCACACAAAGACCATCGGTAGAAGTAATTACGGGACTTATCAAGGCGAATATTACAGCACGAGTGAGTTTTAGGGTTGCTTCGCAAGTTGATTCAAGAACGATATTAGATACAGCAGGTGCAGAAAAACTCCTTGGTTTTGGAGATATGCTTTTCCTTTCTACAGAAAATTCGAAACCTCGTCGTATTCAAGCTCCTTTTGTATCGGAAGAAGAGGCTAAGGGAATTGTCTCTTGGCTCAGAGAGAATGACAATAACGGTGGAGATGATGATTTAGCACTAAATCTAGAAGAATCTCTGCAAAAGAGCGAACATAAAAGAGAAGGACTTGATGCTGATGAGGACGATGATGCGCTGTATGAAGATGCTAAACAAGTGGTTCTGGCTGCTGGTAAAGCATCGGCATCTCTTCTTCAAAGAAGACTAAGAGTTGGTTATGCACGAGCAGCGAGACTTCTTGATATTTTAGAAAGTAGAGGAATTGTTGGGCCTGCCGAAGGAGCAAAACCAAGAGAAGTTTACGGGATGTCCGAAGATCAAGTTGATATTGAAAAACCAGAGGAAGAAGATCCAGATCTTTGGGATAAAGCATAAAAATTAAATAAAAATAATATGCCTAAAAAAAAGGAGGAGCCTAAAAAAAACAGTAATAAAAAACTCCAGGAAACAATAGATGAGATTAAACAACAGTTTGGAGAAGGATCTTTGATGATGCTTGACCAGATTAAAAGTGTGGATATTGACAGTATTTCTACCGGATCTCTTTCCTTGGATGTTGCACTGGGAATTGGAGGAGTACCAAGAGGGAGGGTGGTAGAGATTTTTGGAAGTGCATCTACTGGGAAAACAACTCTTTCTTTACACATTCTTGCTAATGCGCAGAAGGAAGGAGGAGTAGGAGCCTTTATTGATGTTGAAAACGCATTAGATCCACAGTACGCGAAAAGAATAGGAGTTAACGTTGGAGAACTTCTTATCTCACAGCCTGATTCTGGAGAACAGGCTTTGCAGATTGTTGAAACCCTTGTTCGTTCTGGAGAAGTAGATGTTGTTGTGGTAGATTCTGTTGCTGCACTAGCTCCTAAAGCAGAAATTGCGGGGGAGATTGGTGATTCACACATTGCTCTTCAAGCAAGATTGATGTCTTCTGCTTTAAGGAAACTTTCTAAGGTAATTTCTGAAACAGGAACAGTAGTAATTTTTATTAATCAAACACGTATTAATATCGGGCAAACATTTGGCAATCCTCAGGTGACTTCCGGTGGACTGGCATTAAAATTTTACTCTTCAGTAAGAATAAATTTAGCACAGATTGCACAGATAAAGAGCAAGGAGGAGATTATCGGAAGCAGGATCAGAGCCAAGGTGGTGAAGAATAAAGTAGGAGCTCCTTTTAGAAATGGAGAGTTTGATGTTTATTACAACGAAGGAATATCTCATGAGGGAGAACTGATTAACATTGGATTAAAAGAAAAGGTAGTCTCAAGAAGTGGTGCTTGGTATAACTATGGAGACAAGAAACTAGGACAGGGGATGGAACAATCCAAAGTTTTCTTAAAAGAAAACCCCGATCTTACAAAGAAGATCGAGGCAGAGATTAAAGAAAAAATTATTACTAAAGATTAGTATAAGAAAGGAGAGCCATATAGCGTGCTCTTTTTACTGCTTGAGCAAGCTTTCTCTGATGGCCGGAGCAAACTCCGGTTTTTCTTTTGGGTCTGATTTTATGCATTTCAGAGGTAAACTTTGAAAGCATCTCTGTATTCTTAAAATCAATTTTTTTTATATTGTTTTGGCAAAAATAACACTGCATATTTTTTAGAAAGGTATATCTTCTACATTAATTTCATCATCTTCGTCAATTACGGGAATCTCTCTTTCTTTTGTTGAAGAGGAATCTTCATTTTTAGAGGTATTTCCCTCATTTCTTGGTCCGAGTTGCAGACTATCGGCAACAATCTCGGTGCGATAACGCTTGTTTCCATCTTTGTCATCCCATGTTCTTGTTTGAAGTCTTCCTTCAAAAAGAGCAAGAGATCCTTTTTTAAGATACTGACTAGCGATATCGGCTAAGTTACCGAACATAACAAGGTTATGAAACTCAGTTCTTTCTTGTTTTTCTCCGGCTTTGTTTTTAAAGTAGCTGTTTGTTGCTACTGAAAAAGAAGTGACGCTCATTCCACTATCCGGAATACTTCTTTTTTCCGGATCTTGAGTAAGACGTCCTACTATAATGACTTTATTTAGATTCATAATAAAGTTTTTTAGATTAATAATTGATTTTATAGTATATCGTCTAATTTTTCGTCTATCTCTTTCAAACTTGCTTTTTCGGGTTTTAGAGACCTTCTTTTTCTCCTTGGTCCTTCTTCGTCTTTCTTTTTGATTTGTTTACCAATTAAGATGTGGCGTAAAACATTTTTTTCTTTCTTTACGCTTTCAGCAATTTTTTTTGCTTCTTCTGGACTAGCATTAAAATCAACAGAAGATAGATATCCCTCGCTACTCTTTTTAATAGGGTATGCAAGGGTTTTTTTTGTTGGTACTTGTTCACTTCCAAGCAGACCGTTGTTTTTGGTGATAATTTTCTTTACTTCTTCGTGGAAAAGACCCGCTTCTTCAGCGGTTAAAGACGGCACGATAAGATAAGTTATTTCGTATGGTTTCATATCAAATTCTTTATTTAACGTGAGAATTATAGCATTACTTAGTAAAACAATCAAGTTTACTAATTTTGTAAAATAAAGGGGTTTTAGTATAATAAAAGCATGAATAAAGATATATTTAAAACTTACGATGTCAGGGGAGTTTATAAAGAGGAGTTTGATGAAAAGGATGTTTATAACATCGGGAGAGCGATAGTTACTTTTTTAGGTGTAAAAAATCCAAAGATTGTCTTAGGAAGAGATGGGAGAGAATCTTCTCTTTCTCTTTTTAACGCACTTAAAAAAGGGATTCTTGACTCTGGCGGAGGCGTAATTAATACTGGGGTTTCAAATACCCCACTTTTAAACTTTGCTGTTGCAAAACATGGATTTGATGGAGGAGTGATGGTTACTGCTTCTCATAATCCACCACGTTTTAATGGACTTAAAATTATTAAAGAAAAAGCACTCCAAGTTTATGGTGAAGAGCTACAAGAGATAAAAGAGATAACAGAAAGAGAGGATTTTCAAAATGGAGAAGGAGAGGAGGAAGAAAAAAGTTTTTTAAATGATTATCTGGAGAACATCCTCTTTTTTACTAATAACTTAGAAGGATTAAAGGTTGTTATAGATTGTGGTAACGGAGTGGGAGGAGTTACCGCTAAACCATTTTTTTCAAAGCTAAAAGCAGAAACATTTTTCTTATACGAAGAGATTGACGGTTCTTTCCCTAATCATTTGCCCGATCCCAATGCTTCAGGATCTCTGGACGCCATAAAAGAAAAAATAATAAAAGAGAAAGCTGATGTCGGTATTATCTTTGATGGTGATGCAGACCGGTGTGTTTTGCTTGATGAAAAAGGAGAAGTGGTTCCTACTGACCTTCTTTTGTGCCTTCTTGCTGAAAAAGAGCTAAAAGGTGAGGAAAAAATATATTATGATTTGCGCTTTAGTAAAATAGTTAAAGAAAAGATAGAGGAGTGGGGAGGAGTTCCAGTAATGATGCGCGTTGGTAATCCTTTTTACAAAGAAATACTTATTAAAGAGGGAGGAGTGATGGGGGCAGAGCTTTCTGGACACATTATGTTTCAAAAAAGCTTTAGTATTGATGATGGTCTTTTTGCTTCGGTTATGGTGTTAAATATCATAAAAGGAAGTAAATTTTCAGAACTTCTTTTACCTTTTCAGAAATATTATCAGACAGAAGAGATAAATTTGGAGGTGGAAAACAAAAGAGAGGTGTTAGAAAAAGTAAAAAACCATCTTCAAGATGGTGAGCAAATATTTATTGATGGTGTCTATGTTCAGTATGATGACTGGTGGGTTAGTCTAAGAGAGTCCAACACAGAAGATTTAATCCGGCTACGCATAGAGGCGGAAAGTAAAGAGTTATTAGAAAAAAAGAAAGAAGAAATTATTTCTCTTATAACTTCTTAAATTCCCATCTTTCTTCTTACTTCACTCATTTTTGACTCGGCGATAGAACGAGCTTTTTTCTCTCCTTGTTTTAATATTTCTCTTACATAAACTTCTCTTGAGACAAGTTCTTCTCTTTTTCTTCTGAAGGGCTCAAGTTTTTCTATAAGTAGCTCTGTTAGTTCTTCTTTAAAAGCCTTATATGTTTTTCCTTGCATCTCTTTTTCTACTTTCTTTATATCTGATTCCTGAAGGAGGGCATAAATTGCAAGAAGATTAGAAATGCCAGGACGTTTTACTTTGTCGTATTTAATAGTTTTGTAAGTATCAGTTACCGCAGATTTTATTTTCTTTCTTATTTCTTCCGGAGAATCGAAAAGAAGGATAGAAGAGTTTTTATTAGCATCAGATTTTGACATTTTCTTTAAGGGATCAGTGATGCTCATTATCCTTGCCCCATCTTTTACGGTTTTTTCCTTTGGGAGAAGAAATGTTTCTCCAAATCTGTTGTTAAAACGGCGAGCGATATCACGAGCAAGCTCAACATGCTGTTTCTGATCTTCACCCACGGGGACCAGCTCTGCATCATAAAGAAGAATATCAGCAGCCATTAAAACAGGGTAGTTCAAAAGACCAGCGTTTTCGTTTTTTTTCTCTGATTTTTCTTTATACTGTGTCATTCTATAAAGTTCTCCAAGGGGTGTAATAGTGTTTAGAAGCCAGGCAAGCTCGGTGTGTTCTTTGACCGAAGACTGGACAAAGATAGTTACTTTCTCTGGATCAAGTCCTGCTGCAAGATAAACAATTGCTTTTTCTAGTATAAGATTAGGGAGTTTTTCTTGATCGTAGGGAGCGGTTATGGCGTGTAAATCAACAATACAAAAGAAACAGTCGTTATCGTTTTGGAAATCTATCCACTGTTTTATAGCACCGAAGTAGTTTCCGATGTGCAGGTTTCCCGTTGGTTGTACTCCACTAAATATACGCATTAGACTATTTTATCACACTTCAATTACTACAGGAAGAACTATTGGTCTTCTGCCTGTTTTGCTATAAAGGAATCCTTCAATCTTTGATTTTATTTCAGGCTTTATTTCCTTAGTGTCTTTATTCTGCTTTCCAGCTTTAGAAATAATTTCCATTACTTTTTTTCTTACTTCTGTTAAAAGAAGCTGGGATTCTCTTAGATAAACAAAGCCACGAGAGATGATGTCAGG